>JBFOLQ010000448.1:0-5967 GCA_040830145.1 Flavobacteriaceae bacterium
CGGGATATGAAGATCCATAGCCGGGATAGGTGCCATCAAACACTTCCTTGGTAAAGTATAGGGAGCCAATGCTGTCCAATGCCTTGGCAAAATAATCCCCGAATAGGTTGTTCAGGTCAATATAATTCTCTTTCGGCATAATCGGATGTAGGGAACCATTGGGTTTCATGGGCTCAAAAAAGTAGGTGCTTTGAGTGCCCATCTCATGAAAGTCGGTCACCACATTGGGATACCATTCATGGTACCAGGCCAATTTGCCCCGACTCTCGGGATTGATGGCCAAGAGCCAGTCCCTATTGAGGTCAAACCAATAATGGTTGGTACGCCCTCGGGGCCAATATTCGTGATGTTCGGCATCTTGGGGGTCATTGACCAAGGGATTGGCACGGTACATATTGGCCCAAAATGTATGACGGTCCCTTCCATCCGGGTTGATGGTGGGATCTATAAAGAGTATGGCATGGTCGCGATACTTTTTGATATCGGTATGATCACTGGCCACGAGGGTATAGGCGGTCAAAAGGGCCGCTTCGCTACTCGAGGGCTCATTCCCGTGTACGTTGTATGCCAGATTTACAAAAATGGGGATTCCGTCATGGTCGCCCACAGTCTTTGATGGGTCGGTAAAGGCCAGATGCCGCTGTTTGAGTTGATCAATATCCGATAGGTTTTTAGTTCTGGAAACCGTAAGCATTACCAATTTTCTGCCCTCATGGGTCTGACCATAATAGTGTATGTTGGCTCGATCTGATTTTTTGGCCAAAGCTTCAAAATAGGCCACGATTAAGTCATGTCGGGTATGGTATGCCCCAATATCATAACCCAGAAAGTCTTTGGGACTGGGAATATCTTGGTCAAAGGGCTGATATTTTTCGTAAAAGTAATCCTGGGCGGTAGCTAGGGAGGAGAGGAGTAGACAGCCAAAAATGAGTTTTTTCACATGTGTATATTTTATGGGTTGGTTAAAACATCGTACAAAAGGACTTTCCAAAGTTTGTACATGTCCTCTTATCGTGGGTGTTCCCAAAAGTGGACTAAATATAGGGATAATACTTGAGTGCCCAGATAGGGAAGGGGTAGGATAGTGATGCGATGCATTCCCATTTAGGGATGGCGGGGTCAATTTGTTGGGTCTACGCCAAACTTGAAGGCATTTCTTGGCTTATTTCCCTAAACTCTATGAGATAATGGGTCCCTTTTTTGTCCGTATCCCTCACCACTGATCCCCTGAGTTGCCTAGCCAGGTTATGGATGAGCTTCAGTCCCAGTGATTTGGTGGTCTTGGGGTCTTTATCCAGTGGACAGCCGATGCCATCATCGCCGATATTGAGCATGAAGGAATCTTTCGCAACTTTTTTGAGTTCAATATGGATTTGCCCTTGTTCATCTCCCTTAATGCCATATTTAAGGGCATTGGTGACAATTTCATTGATCAATAGCCCAAGAGGGATGGCAGTGTCAACGTTCAATGTAATGTCTGGGACATCAATATGCAATAAAATATTGTTTTTGGCACCTTTAAAGGAACGCACCAAATATTCGGTAAGTTCCTTAACGTAATTGCGGAACTCTATTTTTGAGATGTCCTTTCGCATGTATAACATCTCATGTACCATGGACATGGAAATAACCCTGTTCTGACTGCTTTTGAGGATATTCTTGATACGTTCTTCCTCTATATTCCTCGATTGAAGGTTCAAGAGACTGGATACCGTCTGCAAATTGTTTTTTACGCGGTGGTGAACTTCCTTGAGCATGGTCTCGCCCTGTTGTACTTTTTTTAAGGCATCCGTATTTCTACTATACAATCGATAATGGGCATTCAACATATACTTGCCAAAAATGATGCCCAAAAAATAGGTCGCAAAGAGAATACTGATAAGGGCAAATTCATTTCTGGAGGACGGGGGCACCACATTGGTGACAAAACTTTTGTCTTGTCCGCCAAGAAAATAAATGGCCAATAGGGTTGGAGTGACAATGACGAGTGAGATGGCCCCAAAACGATTGGTCGAGGCATAGCCCATTACCACCAATAGGGCAAGGACAAATACAAATGGACTCGTGATGCCACCGCTGTATAGAGTGACCAATGTAGTTGTGATGAATGCCAGAATGGATACTGAGACATATATCAGGGATAGGTTTTTGGTCCATTTGAAGAGAAATACACTGCCCAGGTTGAGAAGTCCAAAGCTGATCAATGTGTGGGGAATTACCGCTGTAATATCCAAAAGAAAGTAACAGACAAGCCCAAAGAGCACACTGAAGATAGAGGTAAAATAATTTACCCGAAGTACCAGTGCGGACTTGTCCCGCAACAATTCATTAAATGTTCTTTCCTGTGGCATGGTCATTTTAAGTTAATGGCATGGCGTTGGTTATAAAGCGTAAATCTAATTATGTTTTGCACGAAACTAAAATATAAAATTTAAGATGGGCCATAAAAGTTTGCGGCGGCCCATGGGCCGCCGCAATTTTGATTATGCTTCAGTGAGTACCCACTCCCCTTTATTGATCAGGGGTTCGGCCTGTTTGTATTTTACGGTCTTGCTTTCGCCGGTCATCACATTTTTGATGGTCACCCTTTCGTTACGTCCGATTTTGGGTTTTTCCCTTACAATGGTCTCCGTAATCTGTGGGCGTTGCTGTTGGGTTTGCCCCGCTGCCCGATTTCTGGCTGCCAATTCATCACTATTGGGAATCTCTTCCTTGGTAGTCTTTAGATTTTCCTTGGGTCGGCGTACTTGTCTGGCCTCATGGATCTCGTTGGGATTGGCCGTGGGTAGCTCACCCTTGAAGAGAAAGGCCACGACCTCTTTGTTCACTTTGTCAATCATGCCCTTAAAGAGCTCAAAGGCCTCGAACTTATAAATCAATAGGGGATCTTTCTGTTCGTGTACCGCCAATTGGACGGACTGTTTTAGCTCGTCCATTTTGCGGAGATGGGTCTTCCACGAATCATCAATGATTGCCAGGGTGATATTTTTTTCAAAGTCGGTCACCAATTGCTTCCCATCACTGTCGTAGGCATCTTGGAGGTTGGTGACCACATTGAGGGTCTTAATGCCATCCGTAAAGGGTACCACAATGCGTTCGTAATTGTTGGCGTTGTCCTCATGTACCTTTTTAATGACGGGCAGGGCCGTTTGGGCATTGCGTTCCATTTTCTGCACATAGAAGTCATAGGCCGCCCGGTACACTTGGTCAGTGATTTCCTGAACCCCTATTTTATTGAATTCTTCTTCAGTGACAGGAGCCGTGATGGAGAAATACTTGATGAGTTCAAACTCAAAGTTCTTATAGTCACCGGCATTTTTGTTGGTCTCCGTAATGACCTCGCAAGTATCATATACCATATTGGCTATATCAACCTTAAGGCGCTCCCCTTGTAGGGCATGTCTACGGCGTTTATAGACCACTTCCCGTTGGGCGTTCATCACATCATCGTACTCCAAAAGGCGTTTTCGAACCCCAAAATTGTTTTCCTCCACTTTTTTCTGGGCCCTTTCAATGGATTTTGTCATCATCCCATGCTGAATGACCTCCCCTTCCTTATGGCCCATGCGGTCCATCATTTTGGCGACACGATCCGATCCAAAAAGACGCATGAGGTTATCCTCCAAGGAAACATAGAATTGTGAGCTGCCAGGATCTCCTTGACGTCCCGAACGACCCCGTAGCTGTCTATCCACCCTTCGCGAATCGTGGCGTTCAGTACCTACGATGGCAAGGCCCCCAGCATTTTTCACTAGGTCCGTCAATTTAATGTCGGTTCCCCTACCGGCCATGTTGGTGGCAATGGTCACCACTCCCGGATTGCCCGCTTCCGCTACTACCTCAGCCTCTTTTTTGTGCAGTTTTGCATTCAAGACATTATGTTGGATCTTACGCATGGTGAGCATGCGCGAAAGTAGTTCTGAAATCTCTACGGAGGTAGTACCGATCAAAACAGGTCTTTTGGCCAGGGACAGTTGTACCACTTCCTCAATGATGGCATTGTATTTTTCCCGTTTGGTCTTGTAGATAAGGTCGTTGCGATCATCCCGTGCAATAGGTCTGTTGGTAGGGATTTCCACCACGTCCAGTTTATAGATTTCCCAAAATTCGCCTGCTTCGGTTACGGCCGTACCGGTCATTCCGGCCAGCTTTCGATACATCCTAAAGTAATTTTGTAAGGTTACGGTCGCAAACGTTTGGGTAAGGGCCTCAATCTTTACATTTTCCTTGGCCTCAATTGCTTGGTGCAATCCATCGGAATACCTACGGCCGTCCATGATACGCCCTGTCTGCTCATCAACGATCAATACCTTATTGTCCATCACCACATACTCCACATCCTTTTCAAATAGGGTATAGGCCTTTAATAATTGCGTTAGGGTGTGTACACGTTCGCTCTTGACGGAGAAATCCTTGAACAACTCTTCCTTAAGCTCGGCCTCTTCCTCAATGGGGAGGTCCCTTTGTTCTATTTTCGCAATTTCAGACCCAATGTCTGGCATCACAAAGAAATCACGGTTTTCAGCACCGGAGATATAATCAATGCCTTTATCGGTCAGTTCAATCTGATTGTTCTTCTCCTCAATGACGAACCACAGGTCTTCATCTACCTTCGGCATTTCCCGGTTGTTGTCCTGCATGTAGAAATTCTCGGTCTTTTGCAGTAACTGCTTAATGCCCTCCTCACTCAAAAACTTGATAAGGGCCTTATTTTTGGGAAGTCCCCGGTGTACTCGGAGTAGTAGGAACCCTCCCTCCTTGGTATCGCCCTCTGCAATGAGTCTTTTGGCCTCTGCCAATACCCCGGTCAGGTGTTTTTGTTGTTTTTGTACAATATCTGCCACCTTGGGCCTTAATTCATTGAACTCATGGCGATCACCCTCTGGCACTGGTCCAGAAATGATCAATGGGGTACGGGCATCATCGATCAAGACCGAATCTACCTCATCGACAATGGCATAATGGTGTGGCCGTTGCACAAGGTCCTTGGGCGTATGTGCCATATTATCACGTAGGTAATCAAAACCAAACTCGTTGTTCGTACCGTAGGTGATATCGGCGTTATAGGCCCTGCGCCGTCCTTCAGAGTTGGGTTTGTGGTGGTCAATACAGTCTACCGATAGGCCGTGGAATTCAAAAATGGGCGCCATCCACGTACTGTCCCTCTTGGCCAAATAATCATTTACCGTTACCAAATGGGCACCTTGGCCTGCCAATGCGTTGAGATAAAGGGGGAGGGTAGCCACCAAGGTCTTTCCCTCACCTGTTTGCATCTCGGCAATCTTTCCTTGATGGAGTGCAATGCCCCCAATGAGCTGCACATCATAATGTACCATATCCCAAGTGACCTGCTTTCCTGCAGCATCCCAAGAGTTGCTCCAAATGGCCTGATCGCCCTCAAGGGCCACATAATCCTTGTCACCGGACAACATGCGGTCAAACTCCGTTGCATTAACGGTCAAGCTTTCATTTTCCTTAAAGCGTCGGGCCGTTTCCTTGATGACCGCAAAGGCCTCAGGTAAAATGGTGTCCAACGTCTTTTCAGTGCGTTGGTGGGCCTCGTCCCGAAGCTTATCTATCTCATTGTACAGTTCTTCGTTTTTGTCAATATCGGTCGAGGTTTCGACCTCTTTTTGCAATTCTGTTATTTTCTCGTCCAGGTCCTTGCGATTTTCAGCAATTTGCGTCTTAAAGTCGTCCGTTTTGGCCCTTAGGGCATCCAAGGAGAGATTCTGGAGTCCACTTTCAAATGATTTTATCTTTTCGACCAAAGGTTGCATGGACTTTACATCCTTTTGAGACTTATCGCCCACAAAGGCCTTTAGTACCGAATTTAAAATTCCCATAGTATGTTTTTTAGAGAACGTATTTTTCCACTATTGGTTTGTGTTCAGGGGAACAAATGCCGTTCCATTGTATTTTCCATGTCCAAAAAGACCGAAAACCTGCCAAAATTACACAAAAAAA
>JBFOLQ010000449.1:0-2670 GCA_040830145.1 Flavobacteriaceae bacterium
AGTTGGTAATAGGGAAAGTCAAAAAGTCGGGTTATCGTCTGCATATCAAGTTTCGGTATGGTAACCGCAAAATAGGGAATTTAGTTGAAAGTCGTCAACCGTTCCCTAGCAGGGCGTACTGGCTTCCTTTAAGGGAGTATGCGCAAAACGCTGTCAGAACGATAATTACCCTTTATTTGTGACGACCCATTCCTTGGCATTGATAAAGGCTTGAATCCATGGGGATACCGCATCTTTCCTATCCTTGGGCCAAAAGGCCCAATTCCATGGGAAGATGGAACGCTCTATATGGGGCATGGTCACCAAATGTCTTCCGCTCGAATCGCAGAGCATGGCAACATTGTAATCACTACCATTGGGGTTGGCGGGATAACCACTGTATCCGTATGTGGCCACGATATCGTACTGATTCTGGGAAAGGGGGAGTGAAAATTTGCCTTCCCCATGGGAAATCCATACCCCTAAGGTGGCACCTTCCATATTGGAGAGCATAATGGATGGGTTCTGTCCAATTTTTACCGAGGTGAAATTGCTTTCGTGCTTGCCAGAGTCGTTATAGATCATTTTTCCATGCTGCCCCCCATGTTCTGGGTTGATGAGGTCCAATTCCATAAACAATTGGCACCCATTGCAGATACCTATGGAAAGCGTATCGGGGCGGGCAAAGAAATCATGGATGGCCTTGTTGGCCCGTTTGTTGTATTTGATGGCCCCTGCCCAACCTTTGGCACTGCCCAACACATCGGAGTTTGAAAAACCACCCACAGCCCCTAAAAACTGAATGTCCTCCAAGGTTTCACGTCCTGAGATAAGGTCGGTCATATGTACATCCTTCACGTCAAAACCTGCAAGATAAAGGGCATGGGCCATCTCACGTTCGGAATTGCTGCCCTTTTCCCGAAGGATGGCTGCTTTGGGACGTGGGTCGTTGCGCGTAGTTGAATCGACCGAAGAGTGGCTTCTACTTCGCTCAACCACCTGTTTGACCTGATTAGTGGGAAATGTATACACCAAGGGTTGGTTTTTATAATTGTCATAGCGTTCTTTGGCCAAACCCTTGGCAGTTTGTTGTGTGTCCAGTAAATACGATGTCTTGAACCATGTGTCACGGAGTGACGCTACGTCTAAATTCAAGGATTCGCCATGGTTCTTAATGTTAAGAACGGCCTTTGACACTGGTGTGCCAATTTTAATGGCTTTAACCCCTTGTGCCTCCAAGCTTTTCTCCACTGCGGCCCCTGCTTGGAAAACAATACCAATATTCTCGGAAAAAAGGAGTTTTACAGTGTCTTTTTCACCCAAGGGGCTCAGGTCCAATTGCGCTCCTAGATCCGTGTCCGCAAAGCACATTTCCAGAAGGGTGGTGATCAATCCTCCCGAACCTAAATCGTGTCCGGCATTTATTTGTCCCTCCGCGATATGCTGTTGTAGGGCATTGAACGTTTTTTTGAAGTAGGTGGCATTTTGTACGGTCGGGGCTTCAGAGCCAATGGCATTCCGTGTTTGGTTAAAGGAAGACCCTCCCAACTTAAATGCATCTTGGGACAGGTTGATATAATAAATATGGCCTCCATCTTTTTGAAGTACGGGTTCAACGACCTTTGCAATATCATTACAATGTCCTGCGGCAGAGATAATGACCGTACCAGGGGCGATGACCTCCCCATCCCTGTACTTCTGTTTCATACTCAGGGAATCCTTGCCAGTGGGGATATTGATGCCCAAATCAATGGCAAAGTCAGAAACGGCCTTTACGGCTTTGTACAAGCGTGCATCCTCTCCTTCATTTTTACAGGGCCACATCCAATTGGCCGAGAGCGAAACGGACTGCAACCCCTTTTCCATAGGCGCCCAAATGATATTGGTAAGTGCCTCGGCTATACTATTGCGGCTTCCTGCCAAGGGATCGATCAATCCTGATATTGGAGAATGCCCTATACTGGTGGCAATACCCTCCTTTCCCTTGAAATCCAAGGTCATAACCCCGCAGTTGTTCAAGGGTAATTGAAGTGGGCCGGCACATTGCTGTTTGGCCACGCGCCCACCAACACAGCGGTCCACTTTATTGGTAAGCCAGTCCTTGCAGGCCACGGCCTCCAATTGCAGTACTTGCTCCAGATAGTCATGAAAATGTGCCATTGTGTAGGATGGGGCTTGGTAATTCCGCTTAATGGTATGGTCTTTCATCACCGTCTTGGGCGAGCTGCCAAATAAGGCGGAAAGCGCAAGGTCCATGGGACTGTCCCCTTTGCTGGAAGATGCAAATGTAAATCGGTGGTCACCCGTTACTTCACCTACTTGATACATAGGGGAACGCTCTCGTTCTGCAATACGCTGGAGCAACGTCATATCCTTTTTGGCAATGACAAGACCCATACGTTCCTGACTTTCGTTGCCAATGATTTCCTTGGCGGAAAGGGTGGGGTCGCCAATGGGCAATGCATCCAAATCAATTTTGCCACCGGTTTCCTCCACCAGTTCGGAAAGGCAATTGAGATGTCCTCCGGCCCCATGATCATGGATGGAAACAATGGGATTTTCATCACTTTCAACCAATCCACGGATGGCATTGGCCGCCCTTTTTTGCATTTCAGGATTACTACGCTGTACGGCGTTCAGTTCAATGGCAGATTCAAATTCACCGGTATCAGCGCTGGAAACGGCAGCACC
>JBFOLQ010000450.1:0-4132 GCA_040830145.1 Flavobacteriaceae bacterium
GATAACAAGTTTGTTTTATTTTGTATTCTCAACGCCATTTTTACAAAAAGATGCCCTATTCGGGAAATTATGCTTTCTCAATGTTATTTTCATAAAAAAACATCCCATTTAATTAGCACAGCTAGGAATAGTGGGTAGTGTAGAAAATTAGTTGATGGAGACAACACATTGTCCCGCCTGTAACGGGAAGGGCATCAAGAACGGCAAGCAATCCTGAAGACAACGCTATAAGTGCAAAAATTGTTCACGGTGCTTTCAAAGAGAATATCGTTACAGGGCATATGAAAAGGGGGTAGACGGTTTGGTCACCGCCCTTTTGAAAGAAAGTTGTGGGATACGTAGCATTTCAAGAATCGTTGGCATAGCCCCCAAAACAGTACTTTCAAGGATGCTTAGAATAAGTCAGCAAATCAGGACTCCATACTTTGATAAGTTCGGTTGCAGATTTGAGGTCGACGAACTCTGGAGTTTTATCGGGAGTAAGGACAATGCCATTTGGATTACCTATGCTATCGAGCAAAAGACCAGAAAGGTGATGGGCTTTTTTGTGGGTAGTAAGTCTAAGGAGAACATTGGACCCTTAATCAATAGGATATTGACATTACAACCCAAAAGAATCTATACCGATAGGCTGAACATCTACCCAAGCCTGATTCCAAAAGAAATCCACAAAGTATTTCAATATTGCACAAATAGAATTGAGCGCAAGAACCTTACATTACGTACCCATATCAAACGATTGGTGAGAAAGACAATATGCTTCTCCAAGCACAAAAAATATCTCGAGGCCCATTTACGGATATACTTTTGGAGCTGATTTTTGCCCCTCATTAAAAGTTTTTCGAAACGGTACGTGTTTTCGTTTTGAATCTGGCAATACTCTTAAAACTACCCCAATAAAAAAGCCCGCTAAGACTAGCAGGCTTCCTGTGGGCGCGAAGGGATTCGAACCCCTGACCCCCTGGGTGTAAACCAGGTGCTCTGAACCAACTGAGCTACGCGCCCCAAAAGGAGGTGCAAATATAGGATAGTTTTCTGATAGCGAAAAGAAAAAAAACAAAAATCAAACCACCTCAGACACCACAAAAGTACTGCCCCCCACATAGATCATGTCCGTGGGTTTTGCATGGCGCCGTGCCGCCAAATAGGCACTGGCAACTGATGGATAGGCCCTGCCCTGCAAGCCCATGGCCGTAGCGGCCGCCAATACGGATTTGGCCCCAAGGCCCCGCGGCACATTGGGCCGTGCAAAATAATACCGGGCCCCTTTGGGAAACAGGGGCAATACCAAATCCAGGTTTTTGTCCTTGACAAAACCGATGACCATATGTAGGTTTTCAAACTCCTGCTGGGCCACTTGGGCCATAGTGATGGTCAATCCCTCTTGGTTATGGGCCGTATCGCAAATGACCATGGGACGTTCCCCCAACTGCTGCCATCGGCCCAATAGGCCCGTATTGGGCACCACCCGTTGCAGGCCTTTTTTAATATGGGCTTCCCCTATATCAAAACCCTTGAGCTGCCCCAAGGCCGCCACTACCCCCTTGACATTTCTTTTTTGGTACTGGCCCAATAGGTCGGTGGTATAGGTCCCCGTCACCACATCCTTGGCAAAAAGGCATTGGCTCTTCTTTTGGTGGGCCACCTCCTTAAATACATCGGCCACTTCCTCCTGGTACTCACTGATCACCACGGGCACCCCTTCTTTGATGATCCCCGCTTTTTCATAGGCTATTTTCTGTACCGTATCGCCCAGGATGTCCAAATGGTCCATCCCAATATTGGTGATCAGGGATACTTCGGGAACAATAATATTGGTACTGTCCAATCGCCCCCCGAGACCCACCTCTACCACGGCGATGTCCACTTTTTTATGGGCAAAATAGGCAAAGGCCATGCCCACTGACATTTCAAAGAAGGACATTTTGTGTCTTTCCAAAAAGGGACGGTTCCGTTGTACAAACCCCATCACATACTGTTTGCCCACGGGAATGCCGTTCAATTTAATGCGCTCGCGGTAATCCTTGAGATGGGGAGAGGTATACAGTCCTACGCTATACCCTGCCTCCTGCAGTATGGAGGCCAGCATATGGCTACTAGATCCCTTGCCGTTGGTCCCGGCCACATGAATGCTCTTAAAGTGTTGGTGGGGATTACCCAGATGTTGGGCCAGGGCACGGATGGTATCCAATTTGGCATGGTAGGCCGCCACTCCCTTTTGTTGGTACATTGGAAGTTGTGCATACATCCAATGCAAGGTCTCTTGGTAGGTCACTTGCCCAATTTGAAGTTGACCACCACAAAACCGACCTGTCTACTTGGGGCATTGGAATCCAGGTTCCACTTGTGTTTAAAGGCCGTTTGTTTGGCAGGTTCCAACAAACAGGGGTGGTTATTGGTGGTGCCCCGCACCCCTGGGGTGGCACTTATGACCTTCCCATTGCGATCCACCACGATCTTGACCACGACCCGCCCCGCTTGGTTACAGTCCTGGGGCACTTTTCCGCTACTGACCAAGGACCGGCCATTGAGTCCGTATCCCTGCCCTCCGGAACCCGAGCCCGGACTCCCATAATAACTGGTGGCATAGGGGTCCCCATCGGGCCTGCCCTTGTCACCGGCGCGGTTGTCATCGCCTTCATTCCCTGAGGCCGTACCATCAGATTTGTTGAGACCGCCCATAAGTTCATCCAACTTTTGGCGTTTGGCCTCCTGTTCTTTTCGTTTGCGTTCCTCGGCGGCCCGTTTCTCACGGGCAATGCGCTCCGCTTCGGCCTTGGCCTTCCGTTCGGCCTCTTGGGCCCGTCGCTTCGCCTCTTGTTGTTTTTTGATCCGAATGGCCTCCTCACTTTCTTGGGTCAATACCTTTTCAGTGGGGGTGGAAGTCTCCGCCACTTCCTCCTCTACCGGTTCCACGGTCTCCTCAACCACCTCTTCGGGCGTATTGGGCGGTTCCGGAATATCAAGGGGTTCAGAACGAATGGGTTCCTTGGGCTGCACATTTCCCGAACCGTAATCCATCATCCCAAAGTTGACGGATATACCGCTCTCCTCGGGGGGGTCCATGTACGTAAGCCCTATATAACAGAGCAATAGGATGAGGGCGCTTAACAAAATGGTGGTAAGCGTGAAGGATTTCTTTTTGTGTCTCGTGTCTAAAAACGTCATTAATTGGGTCGCACCGCCAAGATTACCTTATAGTTGTTCCTATTGGCAATATCCATTACGTTGACCGCCTCCTTGATGGCAACGCTTTCCTCGGCCCGTAGGATAATGGTAGGTTTTTCTTGACCTTCAAGTGCCTTTTTTAATTCAATTTCAATGTATTCTCCGTTGATACGCTGATTATTGACAAAATAGTTCAGGTTTCTGTCAATGCTCACCGAAACGTTCTGGGTATTGGTGGACTTCCCCTTGGCCTTGGGCAACAATAGATCCAACGCATTTGGGGAATTGGCCGTTAGCATGAAAAATATCAATAACAGGAACACAATGTCAGTCATGGACGACATGCTAAAATCGGGACTTACCTTATTTCTTCCTGTAAATTTCATCAGTACCGTTCCTTATAGGGGTTCGTTCAACAAATCGAGGAACTCCACGGCATTGGCCTCCATTTTGTGCACCACCTTATCGGTGCGGTTCACCAGGTGGTTATAGCCCATATAGGCAATGATTCCCACAATAAGACCTGCCACGGTGGTGGTCATGGCCGTATAGATCCCCGATGCCAGGGAGCCCATTTCTGCCTGTCCCCCGGCCGTTGCCATTTCATGGAATGCCAAAATCATACCAATAACGGTTCCCAAAAACCCGATCATGGGTGCGGCCCCGGCAATGGTGGCCAAAATGTTCACGTTTTTTTCCAGTTTGTACACTTCCAAGGTTCCGGCATTTTCAATGGCCGTGTTAATGTCATCCAAGGGTTTGCCAATACGGGACACCCCTTTTTCGGTGAGTCGGGCCACTGGGGAATCGGTCTGGGCACAGAGCATTTTGGCAGCGTCCAGTTTTCCACTGGTCACATGGTCGCGGATCTGGTTCATAAAGTTTTTATCTACCTTACTCGCTGCATTGATGGCCAAAATACGCTCAAAATAGATGTACAGCGCTACGGCCAGCATTACAAACA
>JBFOLQ010000451.1:0-7216 GCA_040830145.1 Flavobacteriaceae bacterium
AGTACTCCAATTTGTCTTTGAGGTCTTTGTGCAATGTGTGGTATCCTTGGTCATGTCCTTGGCACTGTCCGAAATATTATTGCCATGGTTTAATACCGTGATGGTGACTGAATTAAGCCTCCTGAACCCTTACAACAAATGGTCTGTCGCCTTTCTCATCATAAGCATCTTGATTTTGGTTTCGGGAATATTCCCGGGATTGTACCTATCCAACTTTAATCCCGTAAAAGTCCTGAAGGGTAATTTTTCCCGCTCCAAAAGTGGTAATGTGCTCAAGAAAACCATGTTGGTCACTCAATTTGGCATTTCTGCCATTTTTCTCATCGCCGCTTTTATCATTAAAATGCAATTGAGTTATATGAACAATAAGAATTTGGGCTTTCAAAAAGACCAAATGCTCATGGTACGGATTAACAACAGCGCAAAAACATGGGAAAAAATAGATACCTATAAACAGGAACTTAAAAAAATGAAAGGGGTGGAAGCTGTAGGCACCACCAACAGACCCCCCGGGTTATATGCTGGAAATGGTGCTAACTCAAACGTGGATTACAAAGAATTGAGCCACCAAACGGATATACACTTTGTGGGCGCCGATTACTTCCCTACCATGGGCATCAAAATTTTGGAGGGCAAAAACTTTACACAGGACAAAAATATCGTGGACCCGGAAAAAACAACAGTGGACTCCGATGGGGACACCTTACAGTTCAATCAAATCATGGTCAATAAAAAACTGGTGGACAATTTTGGCTTCAAAGACCCCATTGGAAAACAATTGGACTATTGGGGATATCATGGGGAAATCATAGGGGTAGTGGACAATTATATTGCCAAGGGTTTTGACGAGGGCGCTTACGGGGCCCTCTACTTGAACTATCTTGAAGATGAAAGTGATTGGGGCAAACCCTTTCATGTCATGGTAAAGCTCAACGGTGAAGACATGGATGGCACCATTGCCAGTATTGAAAAATTCTGGACCACGGCCATTGAACCTGAATATCCGTTTAAATATGAGTTTCTGGACCAGAACTTCGCCCAACTTTTTGCCAAGCATAAAAGGTTGGAGAGTTTGGTGACGATACTATCCGGCATTATGATATTTATTTCATTATTGGGTCTTTTTGCCATTGCATCGCACTCGGTTCAGCAACGCTATAAGGAAGTGGCCATACGAAAGACGCTAGGGGCCTCTGAAAGACAGCTTGTATATGGCTTGATCAAGGACTTTATCATTATCACTGCAATCTCCCTTTTGATAGCCATGCCCATTGCCTTGTTTTTATCGAACAAATGGTTGGAAGATTTTGCCTATCGGATAGAAATGCCCATGGTGCCCTTTATCCTGACTCCCGTGGTCATGATTATCCTGACCATTGCCATTATCATGGCACAAGCCTTAAAGGCACTTAAACTAGATCTCGTGGCCCATTTGAAGTACGAATAAATAAGAACCTGTAGACTTCGTTTGTTTACAGAATAAATTCTAGGTCCTCCAATGGTGGGTGGGCCATTCCACAGCCAAGCTGATGCTAAAGGTTCTGGATGGTACGGAGAATCGCCTGCCCATTCTTGTAATCGATCCATTTTTGCCCCCGTAACCTTCGCATGGCATTGTCAAAATGCCGCATGAAAAAAATATTGTAGACAGCCTTTCCCAAATTTTTGGGTCTTTTGGGAATGGAGCGTAGACTCATGGAAAAACCTGGGGTCACATATCGCATATAATGCCAATACCCCTCCGGGATATAGAGTACATCCCCATGTCCCAGATGTGTGATTTGACCCGCAGCTAACTTTAGGGCCGGCCATTTCTCCAAATCGGGATCGTGAAAATCAATATCTTCCCTTACTATCAACGAATAGGGAACTTTATAGAGATATTTGGTCTCTGACTGCGGAAAAAGGATACACTTTTTCTTCCCTTCAAAATGAAAATGGAATATGTTCGCCAAATCTATGTCATAGTGCATGAAGGTATAGCTATCCCTCCCCCCAAAAAAAAGCATGGGCAATTGTTTTAGTAAGCGTACCCCAAAATCAGGGTATGGAAAATCATCTTGCAGTTGGGGAACCTCTTTTAACACATTCCAGAGAAATATACGATACTTGGTGGGCTCCCGTTTGAGCAACGCTATATAATCTGCCATACGCATCTGGGCATGGGGTTCATTGAAACCCTCATCATGCCTTACGGGCCGATCATCATATAAGGGGACAATGCGGTCCCCTGCCACCTCGGACATATAGTCCAGGCTCCACTTTTCATAGGCTGGCCAATGGGCAATCCCCTCTTCGATTACCACAGGCCGTTGTGGCCTAAGGTAATCTGTCAAAAACTCCTTTTTGGTGAGTTTTTTTATTCTGGGAATCTCCTTTAACTTCAAACGAATACGATTGCAGAAAAGCTAATTTAAGCAAGAAGAACGTAATTATTTATAAAATGAAGTCGATTATTTGGCAGGGCTTTTCCTTGCCTTTTCATTTCGTTCAATCGTATGGCCCGGCCTGGACCATTTGGGGCGTTCCCCAAGTGTGTGGTATTGGGAATCACCCGCTTCAACTGTTTTTGGCTGGGTTATCTTGGTAAAGGGTTTTTGGGGGTTCAAACCCAACATTTCGAACATTTTCATATCCTCATCCACATCTGGGTTCGGAGTGGTCAAAAGCTTATCCCCTGCAAAAATGGAGTTGGCCCCCGCAAAGAAACACAGTGCCTGACCTTCGCGGCTCATTTGGGTACGACCAGCTGACAAACGCACCTGGGTTTCCGGTAATACAATTCGCGCAGTCGCCACCATTCTGATCATTTCCCATATTTCAACAGGTTGCTGTTCTTCCATAGGAGTCCCTTCCACGGCCACCAAGGCGTTTATGGGCACCGATTCGGGTTGGGGATCTAAAGTGGAGAGTGCCACCAACATACCAGCCCTATCCTTAGCTGATTCCCCCATACCGATAATACCCCCGCTACATACCGTAACATTGGTCTTACGTACATTTTCAATCGTCTGTAAACGATCTTCATACCCTCTGGTGGAAATTACCTCCTTGTAATATTCCTCTGAGGTATCCAGGTTGTGGTTATAGGCATAAAGGCCTGCCTCCGCCAGTCGCTGTGCTTGGTTTTCGGTCAACATGCCCAAGGTACAACAGACCTCCATATCCAATTTGTTGATGGTTCGTACCATCTCAAGCACTTGGTCAAACTCCGGTCCATCCTTTACATTCCGCCAAGCCGCCCCCATGCATACACGTGAACTCCCCGATGCCTTGGCCCTTAAAGCCTGGGCCTTTACCTGGGGGACCGTCATCATTCCCTCATTTTCAACATGGGTATGATACCGGGCCGCTTGCGGACAGTACCCACAATCCTCAGGGCAACCCCCAGATTTAATATTCAAAAGGGTGGATACCTGAACCGTATTGGGGTCATGGTACTCCCTATGCACGGTAGCCGCCGTATACAACAACTCCATCAGTGGCATATTGTAAATATCAAGAATCTCCGTCTGGGTCCAATTGTGCCTAATCTCAGTCATGGGCCAAAAATAATGATTTAAAAATTCGAACTTGCATAGTACCCCTTAAAGATGTTTATGGTAGGTTATACTGATAACAAAACACTTACCGCGTTTCCCCCAAAGCCTACGGCATTGACCATCACCTTTTGGATTTTCCCAGGGGGGGCTTGTTCAAAAAAAGGAGTCGGCACAAAGTATTGGTGTTGTAACATCAGTACGGCCAGTTCAACACTCAATAGGCCGGAAGCCCCAAAGGTATGGCCCACTTTCCATTTATTGGTGGTCAAAGCAGGCATGGCGTTCCCAAATAGCTTCTCAACGGCCTTATATTCTGATAGGTCCCCCTTGACCGTCCCAGGTGCGTGCATGACCACGACATCCACTTCAGCAGGTGATACGCCTCCCAAGGCCATTTTCATGGAATCTTGAAAGCATTGGCCATCAGCAGATATGGAAACATGGTGCCGCAGCAATTCAGAGGCATATCCAACCCCTATGATTTTGGCCATGGCCTTCTTACCCGAAGCTTCCCTTTCCAAGCAGGCCACAGCGGCCCCCTCACCCAAAACCATGGTGTTCTCTTTCTTTTGAAGGTCGAGGGCCTTACAGGGATGGCTTCGACTCATTTCGGCTACGCTCAATGCAGGCCGATCAGTCCCCTTTGGAAGCGCATATATTTTTAAGGCCCTCATCTGGGCCAAGGTAAAGGGGGTCAACGGAGCTTCACTGCCCCCTATCAAAAATTTCGCGGCCATACCGCTTTGTAGCCATGCCACTCCATTCAATAGGGCGTGCAATGCCGTTGAGCAGGTTATGGAATGTGACACTATGGGACCCTTGGCACCCAAATCGTGTGCCACCCAGGACGAGATATTGCCCAAGGTGGTAGTGGGCGAGGTCAAAGTGGATGTCCTTTGGTTCCCCAAGAATTCCCGATGGTACCTTTCAAACAGTCCCGTGGCTCCACGTGAAGATCCTAGGTTGATGCCAAAATTGGTGTCCGATTGCCACCCTGCGGTCTGAATGGCGTTCCTTGAGGCATACATGGCAAAAAGTACCGTATCATCAAGATGATGGTATTTTTCATTGGAATCCCGGAGCGTATCTATCGCCCCACGAATTATCTTGCCCAACCTAGAGGTCCAAACGGTTTCACCCCCGATTTCTTCCTTGGTAAGGCAATGGTGATCGCCCCTATATGAATCCCATACCTCCTCTTCAGTACTTCCCAAGGAAGAGACCGATGACAATGCTGTAATGTAAATAGGTTCCTTGAGCATATTCAAAAAAGATCCAATGCGGTACGAATGGATTCATACACACGGCCCATCTGCTCCTTGGTAATCACATAGGGGGGCAAAATGTAAATGGTATTTCCCAAGGGTCTCAGAAATACCCCAGAATCCATAAAATGTCGATATAGCCTATCCCGCTGGTTCCCATACCGTTCCATATCCACATCCAAGTCCAGGGCATAGATAACCCCCAACTGCCTTGTGGAAGCCACTTTGGGATGGTTCTTTATTTCATTGTCAAAAGCTTGGTGCCATTTGATAATTTCCCCAATGGCATGTTGGATTTCTTTGGTCCGCAAGAGCTCCAGTCCCGCCATGGCAGTGGCACAGGCCACTGGATTGGCAGTATAGGTATGCCCATGGAAAAACCCTTTGGATATGGTATCAGAATAGAACGCTTGGTACACCTCATCGGAACAAGTGGTAAGCCCCATGGGCACCAATCCGGCTGTCAGTGCTTTGGACAGACAGATGATATCGGGTTTCGTTTGTACTTGATCCGAGGCAAAAAAGGTTCCCGTCTTGCCAAAGCCCGTCATCACCTCATCAGCAATGGTAAGCACCCCATGCGCTTTCAACAATTCCAAAATTTGGTCCAATCCCCCGGCATCATACATTTTCATGGCCGCTGCCCCCTGCACCAAGGGCTCATAGATAAACCCAGCCAAACGCTTGCGCTGCAACTTGTCCTTAATAGCATCCAAAATGGATTGGATATTATCCTTGGTGGGAACGGGAATCCGGTCTACTTCAATAAAAAACTCCTCAAACGGACCATTGTAAACTGAGAGGCCCGATACTGACATGGCCCCAAAAGTATCTCCATGAAAGCCGTCCTCAAATGCCAATAATACATTGCGCTGTTCCCCTCGATTGAAATGGTACTGCAAGGCCATCTTAATCCCAATCTCTGTGGAAGTGGAACCATTATCCGAAAAAAATACCTTTTGTTGGTTGTTGGGCAGCACCTTCATCAATGCTTCGGAGAGATTTACGGCTGGCCCATGGGTAAACCCGCTGAACACCACTTGGTCCAATGTTCTCATTTGTTGGGCCGCCCTTTCTACGATAATATCATTGCAATGACCGTACATGGCGGTATACCATGAAGAAATACCATCTACATATTCCCTGCCATTCTCATCAAATAACAATGCCCCCTTTGCTTTGACAATCCCCAACATTTCCGGATGGGTCTTATGTTGGGTCAACGGATGCCAAATGTGTTTTTGGTCGCGCTGTGAAAGTGGTTCCATTTTCATCGAACTCATAAAATATCCTGCAAAGATGCCGAAAATTTATGCGCGTACCCCTTAATAATCCCTTTATCGAAAAAAGATTCCTCCCCTATCCTACCTAAGGTCTGTACCCCAGTTTTTTCCGTAATGATTTTTTCCGTTGTGGGGTGTTCGTCACCACTAAATACCAAAACGGCATTGTGGCCTAGGGACGCCAATCTATCAAGTGTCAAAAGGGTATGGTTAATGCTCCCCAAATAATGCCGGGAAACCACCACTACCACATCGGTTGGCTCAATGAGGTCCATAATGGTATCCTTCTTGTTGAGGGGCACCAATAGCCCGCCTGCACCTTCAATGACCAAATGGGTATCGGTTTGGGGTCGGTTGATGTTATTTAGATCAATCTCCAATCCATCAATTTCAGCTGCCGCATGGGGGCTCATGGGGGTGTTAAGATTGTAGGCGCTGGGGTGGATGGTCGTTTTTTGATTGGATATCAATCGGGTTACCTTATGGCTGTCAGAATCATCCAAGTCCCCTGCCTGGATAGGTTTCCAATAATCGGCCTGAAGCGCCTCCACGAGAATGGCCGAGGCAATGGTCTTCCCCACTTCAGTGGAAATTCCTGTTACAAAAATCCGTTTTCTCATTTTGGACTGGTAATCATTTGACAGTTTAGACATTTATATTTTCGCTTTTCAAAAAAGGGGAAGAGCTTGTAGAGCAACCCCTTTCGGGAATAGTACACTTCGGAGCGCTGTGCTTTGCAATTGGGACAGGTAACCGGGTTCCCTGCATCGTCCACCGCATAGCTCCTAATCTCGTCATAAATTTTTAGGGCCTTCTCCTTATCCCTTAGGGCCACTTGAAGCTTGACCCCTCCCAAGGCATTACTTGCGAACGGATCGATTGAAACGGTATTGGCATCCTTAAGGAAAACGGTAATGCCCTCGGACTCCAATCGGCCCTTGATGGCCTGTACATCGGCCAAAAACTCAAAAGAGCCCAGTGTATATAATTTTTCACCCATGGTCATCCTCTTTACTCCTTAATTGCCCAATGGCATCGGCCACCAATCGCAATACAGTTTCAATTTCAGGTTCCGTGTTATACGAATGTAGACAAAAACGCAACCTTTCCCCTCCCTTTGGGACCG
>JBFOLQ010000452.1:0-7259 GCA_040830145.1 Flavobacteriaceae bacterium
CAACTATGAAATACAAATAGGTTTGCCGTAACCAATTGATTCCTAATCCTTCTGGGTGGGAAATGTAATTGGATACCCCTCCAATTGGAATATACTTTTCAATGATAAAAATGACCAATGCAAAAAGGCTCCCTCCTATGAGGGTATAAAATGACGCATTTGCAGTACCTTTTCTGGACAGTACGCCCCATAGGAATACGGCCACTATAGAGGGAGCAAAAATGCTGAACATTTGATTTATCAATTCAAAGATTCCTCCCAAATCCCCAAGAAAGGGAGACCATGCCACTGCCAGTAGCAATACGACCACACTGGTTATTTTGCCTATTTGTATCTTGGCCATATCAGATAGTCCGGGATTTAATTTGTTGAACACATCATACACAATGAGGGTGGAACAACTGTTAAGGGCAGCGGCGACAGAACTCATGACGGCTGCGAGCAAAGCAGCAATCATAAGTCCTTTTAACCCAATGGGCATTAACTCCATTATCATAATGGGCAATACACTTTTGGTATTTTCACCAATACTTTCCTTAAAAAGGGCAAAAGCCAATATCCCTGGAATTACCATGATAAAGACAGGTAAGATTTTTAAAAATCCCGCGAAAATGGCCCCGAGTTTGGCCTGTTTCTCAGATTTGGCTCCCAGGGCCCTTTGTACGATGGTTTGATCGGTACACCAATACCAAATTCCCAGGACAAGATGGCCTAAAAGGATGTCCATAAATGTGAATCCTTTCTTGGCCGAATCAAAATCTACAGCCTTGAACCTATCGGGATCTACCGCCTCCTTAAGCGCCTCATAGGAGTGTATTCCCACCTGTGGCAATTGATATATGGCCAAAATGGTAATTGAAATAGCCCCAATGAGTAAGATGATGGTCTGTACCGTTTCCGTAACTACCACTGATACCAATCCGCCGATTACAGTATATATGCCAGTGGCTACGGCGATAATCAGTATGGATGCCAAAATATTGAGCCCAAACAGTTTTTCAAAAACTATGGCACCAGCATAGAAACTGACCCCTATATGCATAAATAAGGCGGCCAAAATGCTAAATATGGCTAGTAATACCCTTGATTTTCCATCGTATCTTTTTTCTAAGAATTCCGGTAGTGTGGTTATTTTGGTGCGTAGGTAGAAAGGAATAAAAATGAAGGCCAGTATTATCAACTCAAAAACGGAGAACCACTCAAAATTCCCCCAAACAATACCGTCCTTATAACCGGATTCGGTCAACCCCACCAAATGTACCGTTGAGATGTTGGAAGCAAAAAGGGAGGCTCCGATTACTGGCCATGTTAACGAGTTCCCCGCCAAAAAATAGCCAGAGCTAGTGTTTCTTTTTTTTCGGCTGTACCAAAGGCCAATACCTACAATAAAGAGGAGATAGCCCAATATGATTACGATATCAATGGTTGAAATTGTCCCCATTGCCCAATATATTTCTAAAATTGGTCATGGAATAAAATTAGTGTGTTGTAATACGCAATTTTACCTATTTTTTATCCCATTTTAATACTAAATCGCAAAAAGAAGACATAAAAATATCATTTGTAAAGATTTGTTCGCTGTAATGGTTGTATTATGCAGGTTGTAAAGAGTATAAGCAAAGGGTTTCTTTATTGATATCCCCCAAGGCCCAGGGCTTGTACAGAATTTATTTATTATTTTGGGGATAACTTCCACTGCCCACATGTGGGGAGGCGGTACGAACCTATGTGTTTGGCCATCTAATTGTACGTGAAGAACATTTGAAAAGTCAACTGTGTTGCATCTTGAAATTGAACGTAAATTCCTGGTTACATCTGACATTTATAAAATGAAGGCTGCCACTGGAACCAGAATCGTACAGGGATTCTTGAACACCCACCCAGAGCGGACTGTACGTATACGTATTTTTGGGGATAGGGGTTTTTTGACCGTAAAGGGAAGAAGTAATGATGCTGGGACGAGTAGAGTTGAATGGGAGAAGGCCATTGACGTGCACGAGGCAGAGAACCTTCTATCATTGTGTGAACCGGGAATCATTGAAAAGATACGGTATAATGTGCCATTGGGGGCACATATGTTTGAGGTCGATGAATTTTTTGGGGACAACCTTGGATTGACGGTTGCCGAAGTTGAACTTGGTGCTGAGGACGAAGTGTTTGAAAAGCCTGAATGGTTGGGGATTGAGGTTACTGGGGATCCAAAATATTATAATTCACAGCTAAGTAGAAAACCTTATAAATTATGGTAAGAACAATTTCAATCGTATTTCTATTTCTTTTTTGCTTGGCCTGTGTGCAGGCACCAAAGGAGTCCCCTAAAAAAGAGGAGGCCAATAAAAAGTCAGTGAAACAATTGAAAAGGGAGCTTGATGAAAAGGGGTTTCAAATTTTTGATTATGTGGATGAAAAAAGTCAAGACACGGTCTTGATGCAACAGTATTTCATTGCGTTCCTGAAAAGGGGGGAAAACCGCTCCCAATCCAAGGCAGAAGCCGATAGCTTACAAATGCTGCACTTGGCCCATTTGGGACGTATGTATGAAGAGGGATATGCTGATATATCAGGGCCCTTTGGGGATGACGGTGCTATTCGGGGCATTACCATATACAATGTACCCACCCTTGAAATGGCCGACAGTTTGGCCAATCTAGACCCCATGGTAAAGGCAGGGAGATTGATCATAGAAGTGCACCCCTGGTGGGCAGCGAAGGGATTCCCTTTGCGATGAATCTGGGCAATAGCTATAAATATCATTGTCTTCTCCTCCAAAAGGGGAGTTGGTGAAGTTTTTATAGGGCGCTCTTGAATTGCTCCAAAAACCGAATGTCATTTTCACTCAACATTCGAATATCGGCAATTTGATACTGTAACAATGCAATGCGGTCGATGCCCATACCGAATGCAAAGCCTGAATATTCCTCTGGATCAATGCCACAGTTCTTGAGCACATTGGGGTCTACCATGCCACAGCCCATAATTTCAAGCCAACCCGTTCCTTTGGTCATGCGGTAGTCCGTCTCCGTCTCCAGCCCCCAGTAGACATCCACTTCGGCACTTGGTTCCGTGAAGGGAAAATAGGAAGGGCGTAGACGGATTTTTGATTTTCCGAACATTTCGGAAGTGAAATATTGAAGGGTTTGTTTGAGATCGGCGAATGATACGTCCTTATCAACGTACAATCCTTCCACCTGATGGAAAAAACAGTGTGATCGGGCAGAAATGGCCTCATTTCGGTATACTCTTCCCGGGGATATGGTGCGTATTGGAGGTTGGTTGTTCTCCATGTACCGTACCTGTACGGATGAGGTATGGGTACGTAAGAGAACATCGGGATTGGTCTGTATAAAAAAAGTATCCTGCATATCACGGGCAGGGTGGTGTTCGGGAAGGTTTAGGGCTGTGAAATTATGCCAATCGTCCTCAATTTCGGGTCCTTCGGAAACATTGAACCCAATTCGGGAAAAAATCTCAATGATTTGGTTCTTGATAATGGATATGGGATGCCGAGCGCCCAATCCCATTGCCTCTCCTGGACGGGTGAGATCTCCATACACACCCGAGGGCTCTACTTTTTGTTCCTCCAATGCCAACTTGAGGTGTTCCACTTTTTCAGTAGCGGCTTTCTTTAGGGCATTAACGGCTTGACCAAATTCTTTTTTTTGGTCATTGGGGACATTTTTAAAAGCTGCAAAAAAATCGTTCAACACCCCTTTCTTTCCTAAATACTTAATTCGGAATGCTTCTATCCCTTCTTTTGAAGTGGAGGAAAATTGCCCGATTTCGGCGATATGTTTATGTATGGTCTCAATCATTTGAGGGAACATTACTGGCCGACAAATGTAACAAATTGTCTTTATAAATATAGGTAATCATAAAGTGGACGGCTACCCCGCCCAAGAAATGCCAAAGCCAATGGGTTCCCATGGGGAAAAGCGTTTGGTGTAGGTCTATACTCCTGAAATAGATGGCGACTCCAAATAGTATAAAGGAGAACACGACCCAAAGTCCATTTTTCCAGAGTGTCTTGTAAAGGTAAAGCCCAACGGGTATCAATATGGTCAGAGCGGTAATCACGTAACCCAAGGAAATCCGAATGGTATCAGGAATGGGAAGAATCCTTAGTAGAAACGAAGCACCAAAAATCAATACAATGAGTACCAACCTGCGCCATCTTGTTTGCGCTATTTTACAGATGAAATAAATAACCAAGGCCATACATAGAAACATGATGGGTATCCAGTCCAGCAACAACCAGAACTCATGACTACGGGTAGCATGATATATAGATCCTCCCAGATAACTAAGGGCAATTATGGGGAGGGTCCATGCCAAAAAAAGTTGTCTGCCAGGATTTCCGTATACCTTATATCCCCAATACAGGATGATGGCCAAAAAGACTAAGTTGCTATAGGTGTTCCACGGCTCTGCGGGAAAGTTCCCTGGGAGGGTTTCCCTATACATGGGCCCAGAGTCATTGGGAAACGTTTGAAATGGTAATAGTAGGGAATTAGCTCGTATATTCATCCTTTACATTCTCCTTCACCCATACCAAGCAATCATCAAATGTTTCAAAAATATGTGCTTCCGGGATGAAGTCGGGGATAATGTCTATACGTTCCATCATATACCGCGGTTGATCTAAGAGACCCACAAAAAGAGCGGTGATATCATTTTTGTTGAGTTCTTGGAGCATATCCTCCATGGCATAAAGCCCCGATTGGTCCATATACTGCATTCGGTTCAGGCGTATAATCACACATTTCGCCGTATCCGGTATCTGTTGGGCCAATGTCTGAAAATCACTGGTGGTACCAAAAAACAAGGGACCTTTAATGTGCTTGATGAACACTTCCTCCTTGAGGTTTTTAGGGAAATTACCTTCGTCTGCCCAACTTTCTTCAGTAAGCAATGATTTGACATCGGAGTTCTTAGCAGTAAGGTCCCCTATTTTCTTCATGAACATTAAGGAAGCTATGACCAGACCGATACCTACAGCATAGACCAAGTTCCAAAAGGTAGAAAGGACCAATACCACAATCATGACCACTACTTCCGAACTCAGTTTCAAAGGCCCTAACTTAATGTCCTTGGGGAGGTTGGGAATGGCCTTTAATCCTTTGTAATCCATCACGGCAATTCCTACCGTAATCAAGATTCCGGCCAATACGGCCGCAGGTATCTGGGAGGCAATGGGTCCTAAGGCCAAAAGAATGATCAACAACAATATCCCTGCAATCATCCCAGACAGTCTTGTCTTACCCCCTGAATTGATATTGACCACGGTTCTAATCGTGGCACCAGCTCCTGGAATGCCCCCGAAAATAGCCGCAATGGAATTACCGATTCCTTGTCCTACCAATTCTTTGTTCGGTTTGTGTTTGGTTTTGGTCATATTATCTGCCACCACTGATGTCAAAAGGGAGTCTATGGCCCCTAAAAGGGCGAGTGTAAGGGCTGTGAAGATGTACGGACTCACAGTCTTTAGTTCAAATTTGGAGAAAATTTCCCAGTTGGGCATGGGGAAACCTTCAGGTATTTTTTCAATGGTGCGGTACTCCAACCCAAGGGCGTAGGCGACTCCGGAGACTACCAAAAGGGCCACCAGCGTACTTGGTACGGCCGTGGTAATGCGCTTAAAACCATATATGATAAAAATGGTGGCCAGGGCCAGGGCCACTTCAAGCCAGTTGATATTCTTCAATGCTCGAGGGAGTACCTTGAAGGTACCTAGAACTCCTGAAGCTTCTTTAGCAGCGAGGGTTCGGGCCTCTTCTTGGATAGCTTCGGGCGTCACTTCGTGGGAGCGGGCTATGGTCTCCTCAAAATCCTCAAGGACCAAAATACCTTCCCCGGCCTCTTCCCGGAGAATATTTTCCAAGATAAGCTCTTCTGCCTGTGGCTTAAAGGGACTGACCCATTCTTGATCTTCCTTGGGGTAGTAGCCTACGGCGGGTAGGATTTGGGTAACCAGAATTATAACACCAATGGCTGTCATAAAGCCTGATACCACTGGGTAAGGAATGTACCGAATGTACTTTCCTATGCCCATGAATCCAAGCCCAATCTGCATAAGTCCGGCCAACAGGAATACCGTCAAAATAGCGGGTAGAGCTTTTTCAATGCTGCCATCATACACCGCCACAATTCCGGCAATAATAACCATGCTCACGGCGGTCATGGGTGCCGTTGGTCCGGATATTTGGGTGCTGGTGCCCCCAAAAAGGGCGGCAAAGAAACTTATAAAAATAGCCCCGTAGAGTCCAGCTGTGGGCCCCAAGCCAGAACTTACCCCAAAAGCCAATGCCAAGGGGAGGGCTACGATACCGGCCGTGATACCCCCCATGAGGTCGCCTTTAAAATGTTTAAACATACTTATATGGATTAAAGTCCCCTTGTAATCAGGGTATTCGTAGTTGAAGATATGAAATTCAGATACACGCAAGAACATTTAATGGGAATATTATTATATAGGAGTAGTATAGTCCATAAACGAAAAAAGCCGATCCTTACATAGGATCGGCTTTTATATAGTGTTGATGGTTTGTTACAACCACATAACCTTGCCATCCGTAATGTCGTACATGGCACCGGCAATGGCTATCTCACCATTATCCTCCATTTCCTTAAGAACAGCACTTCTATCCCTGATATCTTGAATGGCCATTTCTACATTCTTTTTGGCCACGGCATTTACAAAATCAATGTTTTTGGAAGTACGTTGGCTGTCATCAACAGGCTCTTTGACAGCAGCGACCGCAGGTTCAATATTGTGTATCAAGGCTGTGAGGTTTCCTAGGCGGGCATGGTCGCAGGCCCCTTTTACGGCACCACAGGCCGTATGCCCCAAAACCACTAATAATTTTGTCCCCGCCAGTTTACAGGCAAACTCCATGCTTCCCAGAATATCGGTGTTCACAAAGTTCCCCGCAATACGGATACTAAAAACATCGCCGATGCCCTGATCGAACAAGAGTTCAGCAGAGACCCTAGAGTCAATGCAATGCAAGACTGTGGCAAAAGGGAACTGTCCGGATGCCGTCTTGGAGACTTGATCATTGAGATCCCTATTGGCCATTTGGTTCTTTACAAATCGCTCATTGCCATCTTTTAACGCCTGCAATGCGGAGGCGGGAGTCATGGCAGCTTGTGTTTCTTTTGTTTGTGTTATCATAATCTACGCGGATTTTTTAGGTCTTAAGGTGAAAAATTCTATATAACTGGGCGGGTTTTCAACAATGCCCCGTTCAGAGACCAATTTA
>JBFOLQ010000453.1:0-3083 GCA_040830145.1 Flavobacteriaceae bacterium
ACCACGGGATAGGGCATGGACAAAAATATAAATCCCTTTTATTTTTTAACGACCCTTGACGGGTAAACCAAAATTATACGTATTCCTATCACCCAACAATTCCAAGGGATCTGGGCTAATTATATCCCCTCTGTCACTAGGGATGCTCACAAATGCATGGGCAATACCCCCTTTTTCTGGTTGAAAAACCATCCACCAAAAATTTGGGTACACTAATCATGAAAAGCGCGCCATATATACAAAAACCTACGCGAGGCTTCGGTTAATACATAATTTTAACAGGAATTGATAGAGGGAATTATCGGACATAATATGAAGAAGGCATAACTGTATAGAGCACACTAATTTTGAGAACCAACCCGCCAAAAAAAGACAAAGCCCCTTCCCAATCAAGGAAGCCTTCCAATGGTCCAAAGGGCATTGAACTTCCTACTATGTCACTTCCCAAGGGTGGGGGCGCCATAAAAGGGATTGATGAGAAATTTAAGGTAAATCCTGTCAATGGCAGTGCCAATTTTTCAATTCCCTTACCTCTGAGCCCCGGAAGAAATGGATTTACCCCCGCCTTAGGGCTTGTGTATGGTTCTGGTACTGGCAATGGTATTTTTGGAATGGGTTGGCAATTGGATGTGCCTTCCATCCAAATCAAAAGGGATAAGGCCCTACCTAACTATTCGAACAAGGATATATACTTACTTTCCGGAGCAGAGGATTTAGTGCCTTTTGTAGAGAAGGATATGTCCGGGGATTGGAATCCCGTTTCGGATGAATCCAATGGTTACAAAGTCTTTGCCTACCGCCCTAGGATAGAAGGCCCCCATTCCAAAATTGAAAAAATAGTGCATGCTGACCATGGGGTGTATTGGAAGGTCACTACCAAAAACAATCTGGTCACCTTTTTTGGAAAAAGTGAATCCGCCAGAATATATGACCCTGACAATCCCCTTAGAATTTTTAAGTGGTTTGCAGAATTTAGTTTTGATGACAAGGGCAATTGGATACAATATGGGTACAAAAAGGAAGACATGTCGGCCGTCCCCGATCGTCTGTCAGAAAAACACCGACAGAACGGTTTTTCCAAAATCACCAATAGGTACCTAAAACGAATCAAATATGGAAATGTACGGGCATATTTCCCAGATGCTTCCACTCCTTATGCTATTACAGATCCTACGGAAGTAATGGGTCTTGAAGGGGGAAAACATTGCTATGAATTGGTCTTCGATTATGGAGAGCATCATGGGGAAATGCCCAGTTCCATAGAGGAGGGAGGAGTCGCTTGGGAGTATAGGACAGATGCCTTTTCATCATACCGTGCGGGTTTTGAAATACGTACCAACAGGTTGTGCAAAAGAGTGTTGATGTTCCACACATTTGATGAATTGGGGACAACACCCAGTTTGGTCAAATCCCTTGAACTCCACTATTCCCCATCAGAAAATCGTGATGGGGGATTAAGTGAGACCACCTATCTCAAAACCGCTGTGCAAAGTGGCTACATACGGAGGGAAGATGGCACCTACTCAAAAAAATCACTTCCCCCCATGAGCTTCAAATACCAAACCTTACAATGGGATCATACCGTTCACGAAGTGGCACAGGACTCCCTAGGGAACCTACCTACTGGCTTGACCAATGGCCATCAGTGGATTGATTTGTATGGAGAGGGTATTTCGGGAATCCTATCAGAACAATCTCGGGGGTGGTCCTATAAGCAAAATTTGGGGGATTTGGATGGCCAAGGAGCCTCCTTTGGTCCTGTACATGAAGTAATTGACAAACCCTCTTTGCTTGGTTTTTCAAATGGGACGTTGGCCCTGCAGGACCTGGAAGGGAACGGGGAAAGGCAATGGGTGGTAAAAGCGCCGGGACCCATGGGTTTTTACGATATGGCAACCCAACATGTCGCACAGATGGAAGTGGGCCCCTATCAACCCTTTCAGTCCATCCCAAATCTGGATTGGAAGGATTCCAATACACGTTTTTTTGATGTGAATGGCGACGGCCGCCCTGAATTGGTCATTTCCCAGGAGAATGCATTTCTATGGTATGAAAATTTAGGGAAGAAAGGCTATGGTATAGGCAACAAGATTGTTAAATCCTTTGATGGGGATGTGGGGCCTTCCATGGTTTTCTCCGATGCCACTGAAAGTATCTACCTCGCTGATTTTTCTGGGGACGGCCTAACGGACATTGTACAGATTCGAAATGGGGAGGTTAGCTACTGGCCCAATTTGGGATATGGCAGTTTTGGAGCAAAAGTGACAATGGACAACGCTCCAATTTTTGATTTCCCCGATAGTTTCAATCCCGATTATGTGCACCTTTCAGATGTAAGTGGTACCGGGGCCACGGATATAATCTATTTAGGGCAAAATACTTGTAAAGTGTACATCAACCTAAGTGGGAATGGGTGGAGTGATGAACAGGACATTGCACCTTTTTTTCCCATTGATAACAGAGGGAATCTATCCGTCATTGATTTATTGGGAACTGGTACCAGCTGCATCGTTTGGTCTACCGATGTTCCTGGACAACATCCGATGAGATATATGGATTTAATGGGTAGCAAAAAGCCCCATATGCTCATCGGGTATTCCAATGGAATGGGAAAGGAGGTGACCATCTCATACAGGAACTCCACCTATTTTTACCTGAAGGACAAAAGGGAGGGAAATCCATGGATCACCAAATTGCCCTTTCCCGTACAGGTTATTGAAAAGACCACAATTACAGACCATATCGCATCCGCTGAACTGAATACCAGTTATAGGTATCATCACGGGTATTACGATCATGGGGAAAGGGAATTTCGAGGTTTTGGCAGAGTGGACCAAATAGATCAAGAGTCCTTTGAGACCTATAAGGGGGAAGATGAACTGGATATGCCGCCCATCTTGACCAAAACTTGGATCCACACCGGTTCTTTTACGGACCAAGGGACATTTTCCAAGCAATATCAACACGAATATTATACAGATGATGCCCTTGGTCATACGTTTCCTGACAGTAGCATTGAAAATTCCGATGATTTTTCGTTTCAGGAATTGAGGGAGGCCGTTCGTGGCCTAAAAGGGACCACT
>JBFOLQ010000454.1:0-4062 GCA_040830145.1 Flavobacteriaceae bacterium
AGTGGTCCCCCTTTTTGGAAGCAGACCCCACACAGAAAGTTGAGGTAAAGGGCGTGGATGGAAAAGTAGGGGCACAGTACCATTGGAATGGCAATAAAGGGAAAGATTTGGGATATCAGGAGATAAAACAAATTCGTCCCATGGAGTACATAAAAATGGAATGTGATATCCAAAAACCCTTTAAGGCAAACCCTATTTTTGAATATACGTTTTCAGATACGGGGAATGGAATCCGGGTCACCCAGGATTTTACGCTGGAATCTGGATTGATCGATGCCTTTTTTATGTGGGTGTTTGGTGCCAAGATGGATATGGATAAGATGAATGCCCGAGGGATGGAATTGTTAAGGAAATCCTTGGAAAAATAGGGGATGGCTAAGATGGGGCAAAAACGCTATGGACACCCCCAAACGAAAAGAGACCTGCAAAGGTCTCTTTTTGGTATATCAAAACCCTAACCAGGGCATTGTATGATCTTATGGGGATTATTCCTCACTTAAAAGCTTTTCCTTGGGATTGGGGCCGTATCGGTTTTCACCGAGATCACCATCCTGGATATAAAATACCAGCAGAACGATTCCCCCAAAGGGAATCAGGTTAAAGAGAAGGAACCATCCTGATTTGCCCGTATCGTGCAATCTGCGTACAGCTACCGCCAAACTTGGAATCATAATTCCCAAAGAAAATAATAGCAATAGTATCAAGGGAATAAGCAATAGGGGGGGAGGGTCGTCACTTTCTATGTTGGGGATGGCAATGGCGGCAAAAATGATGTAAATGCCTAAGGTGATAAGTATGTTTGTAAGGGTAAAGTACCAATATTCACTTCTTCTGGCCCTACCCTCGAAATTGGCATAGTTCTCGAAAGCCACCTTCTTCCACCAGTCGAGCATATTGTATTCCCTTTCTGATTTCGTTGTTTTCATAGGCTATGTTAGGTGATTATGCATACACAACGAACAGTTCCCCATTTTCTTTTACTACCTGGGCAATTTTGTTTTTGGTCAGTTCCTTGATGGCCTTATCCCATTTTTTGTTGCTCAACCCCGCAGTGGCTTTTAAGGCAACCAATGGCAATTTTCCTTCTTTTTTCAATGGTTCCAAGATGGTTTTGGCCTCTTCACTGATTTGCAGGGGTTTCTTTTCTGGTTTCATCTGGGGAAAGAAAAGTACCTCTTGAATACTGGCATTGTTGGTCAGCAACATGACCAATCGGTCAATGCCAATACCAATGCCAGAGGTAGGGGGCATGCCATATTCAAGGGCCCTGAGGAAATCCTGGTCAATGAACATAGCCTCATCATCCCCTTTTTCAGAAAGGCGTAGCTGTTCCTCAAAGCGTTCCCGCTGGTCAATGGGGTCATTGAGCTCGGAATAGGCATTGGCCAATTCCTTGCCATTGACCATGAGTTCAAAACGCTCCGTAAGTCCGGGCTTACTACGATGCGCCTTGGTCAAGGGGCTCATTTCCTTGGGATAGTCAATGATAAAGGTAGGTTGCACATAATGGTGCTCACATGTTTCACCAAAGATTTCATCGATGAGCTTGCCCACTCCCATGGTATCATCCACTTCCAATCCCAATTGTTCGCACACTCCCCGTAATTGCGTTTCATCCATACCAGCCACGTCAAAGCCGGTATGTTCCTGAATGGCCTCCAATATGGGTACCTTGGGATAGGGAGCCTTGAAATTGATAATATGTTCCCCAACCTGTACCTCAGTACTTCCCGTAGCATCCCGTGCCACCTTTTCCAACAGCTGTTCCGTGGTTTCCATCATCCAGTGATAGTCCTTGTAGGATACATAGAGCTCCATGACCGTAAATTCAGGATTATGGGTTCGGTCCATTCCTTCATTTCTAAAGTCCTTGGAAAACTCATAGACCCCATCAAATCCCCCTACGATCAATCGCTTTAGGTACAGTTCATTGGCGATTCGCAGATACAGGGGAATATTAAGGGCGTTATGGTGTGTCATAAAGGGCCTGGCCGCAGCGCCCCCTGGAATCGGTTGTAAAATGGGGGTCTCTACTTCCAAGTATCCCCTATCGTTATAGAATTCCCGAATACTGTTCGTGATTTTGGTGCGCTTTATAAAGGTATCCTTTACCTGGGGATTGACCACTAGGTCCACATATCGCTGGCGGTAGCGCAATTCAGGATCGTTGAACTCATCAAATACCTTTCCATCCGCATCCACCTTTGGGAGGGGGAGGGGCCGCAGTGCCTTGCTCAATAATGAAAACGCCTTGACCATAACGGTCTTTTCCCCTACTTGGGTAGTAAAGAGGGTGCCTTCGATGCCGATGATGTCCCCAATGTCCAAAAGTTTTTTGTAGACTTCGTTATAAAGTGATTTATCTTCCCCCGGACAGATTTCATCCCGATTAAAGTAGACCTGGATACGGCCTTCACCATCCTGAAGTTCGGCAAAGGAAGCCTTTCCCTGTATGCGTCGGCTCATCAATCGGCCGGCGACCACCACCTTTTTATCCACTTCAAAATCGTCCTTGATGCTTTTGGAGGTCGCATCCACGGGATACAGTGCGGCGGGATAGGGATCAATGCCCAATGCACGTAATTTTGACAGTTTTTCCCTTCTAACGATTTCTTGTTCCGATAACTGCATATGAAAGCCTAATTAAATTCAAACAATTGTTTTTTTCCACTTTTTTGACAGGAGCGTTTTGAAATTTTCGAAAGGGCATGGCCCTTACTTATGTCAATACCACCACTGATCCATGACGAATGCCGTGTAGCACTTTGTTCTGCCGTTAAAAAGGACCTGATATTAATTCGTATTACAGAACGTAATCAGGTTGTGGAAAAATTAAAGCGCAAAATTACATTTTTGCGCCTTAATCCTAGCAATCGCTTTTTGATGGATGATATACCGGAATGCCACTGGAATTTTCCCTTAGTGTTCTAATAGGGAATGGGTAATGGGTAGACAGGGGATTTTTGGGATTCTTTACTTACGGTTTTCCAATAATTGATGGACTCTTTCATTGAAATTATTTCTGTTTATTCCCATAAGATTGTTCACTCCTTTGAAAAATGGGTCAAACTGGTTGGGCTTGGCGCCAAGGGTGAGCAGTTTGTTGATTCCCTGCATTCCATGTTTCTCATAGACTGCATCACAAATTACACTGGAAATCAATCGCCCTACCTTAAAATCCGGGGCAAGGTGTTCAAATATACCGCTTTTGTCTTTCCAAAAATGGTTCTCAAATAGTAACAAAAGATTGACATCCCCATTTTGGGCCAGGTACTTTTTCAGGGTCTTTATGAGCTCTTCCTGTTCTGCCATTTCTCCATCCTTTTTTGTGTAGTATGCATTTCCCCAACTATAGGCCATCCCTTCTTCAACCACCCAATTACGCACGGATCGATCATGGATTTTCCCCGAATAGTAATGAAATATATCATGGGAAAAATCTTCGTGGTTCATTACCGCAAAAATTGTTTTTGAGACGACCCCAAGACCGTCCCTATATTTTCCATTTGAGGAAATTGAGTACCCGAAACCTAGGAGCTCTGAAATTTCCTGAAAATTATCGGTCATATAAAAGCTCAATTTTTCTGGGGTCAGTCCAAGTTTTTTTGCTATTTCAGCGTTTTTACTGTTGAACTTTTCTGCCCTTTCCCTATTAAGATTCCTCCTAAAATGGTATGTGATATCCCCTATTTTTTCAGTTTTCCAATACCGTGTAAAATAGTCGAGGGGAACTGAGAATGTGAATCCGTCCTTGGTTTGGGTTGCCATTAAGTTAATGATATACTGAAGCACGGGATTGGATTCGGTTTTCCGGTTGGTGAACGAAATTGATATAAAGTGTTCATTGGTGGCTACTGGGTACACATTTATCAACTGCGTATCCAGGGTTTTGATGACCGAATCTTCTTTTTTGGTCCCGTGGTCCATAAGTTGTTGGAGCAAGAATTTTGTCAAACCTGCGTTATGGGGTGTTAGCAACCCATCCTTTATTTTTCCTCGGGCGATTTCAGAAAAGAGGGTTTCCAGGCTTTGTTCAAAATTTTGTTTTGTAATGGAATCCAT
>JBFOLQ010000455.1:0-2219 GCA_040830145.1 Flavobacteriaceae bacterium
CCACGACAACAAACGGATGTCTTTTATCACTTTTCAGGCAATGATGCCTTTGAGGTGGGGGCCAATGACCGCACCAAAATCAATGGGTATGCGGCCGTGTCCAATCAGGAAACCTTTACCTTTCCTGTAGGGGACATAGATGAGCTACGGTCGTTGGTCTTGAATTCCCAAGACAATAATCCCCTGGCGAAATGTGCTTATTTTAGGGAAGATCCAAATACCCCCTCTACCTTATCCCGCTTTGACACTTCACGCTTGGGAGTAGGGGTTACGGCGGTATCCAGTACTGAATTTTGGCATTTACAGGGTCAGATTACCTCCACGGTTAGCATTAGTTGGAATCTGCGAAGTAATATGGTCGCCCTTGCACCGGATGCTGAATCGGTAATCTTGGTTGGGTTTAACAACACAACCAACCAATGGGAACGTCTGAGTGAAACAGGGGGTGTGGGAAGCCTAACGGAAGGATTTGTTACTTCCATCGCCTTTGTCCCCAATGATTACGGAGCCCTCACCTTTGGCACCAATGACGGGGCCAATGCTCTTTTAGACCTTAACAACTATTTTGTTTCCCCTAATGGGGATGGTGTCAACGATGCCTTTGTCCTTGATGAACTGTCAGATATTCCTGAAAGTACCAACAACAAGGTCGCCATTTACGACCGTTTTGGGCTCAAGGTTTTTGAGATGGAGAATTATACCAACGATTTTGTAGGCTTTTCCAATATGAACAATTTCGTCATTGATAGGGAAAAAGGCCTTCCTGCCGGGGTGTATTTCTACACCATCTTACTAAAGGATATGGATAAGAAGTTTCAAGGGTTTCTGTATCTTGCCAGATAGTGGACCTAGGGTTCCCTCACTGATTTGTTTAATCCCAACAATGCAAAAAATATCCCTCTATTCCGGATTTTAAGTGACTTTCCTCCTTTAATATTTCCTACATTACTTATATATGCAGTCGTAAAATCTTAAATATTATAAGTATTTACTTACTTATGTAGTAATATGTTTGTAAGTGTTAAAATGTCATTCGTCGATGTTTTTCCGTTTTTCGTCGAAATTCCAAAGTAGTTGCTTAATAGGCAACAAATCCAAAAGGCTATACAACAAAAGATTGTCCTCCGCCCTTACTCCAAAGTAACTTTGTTGAAAAACAAGCCATGCACCTCAAATATTCTCCCCTATTTGTTGTTCTGCTCCTATGCATGTCCTTTTCTGCGTTTTCCCAGGTTAAAATCGGAGACAATCCAAATACCATCCATCCCAATTCAATGGTGGAAATGGAGAGTGTCGATAAAGCCCTGGTACTGACGCGACTATCGGCATTGGAAATGCAGACCATCACCCCACTCAACGGGGCCTTGGTCTATAATACCGATACCCAGTGCGTACATTATTACGATGGCTCACAATGGATCAACCTTTGTGATGCTGCCTCGGCCGGCATTTCCTTGATAAACAACAAAAATGGCACGTACACATTTAGCGACGCCAATGGCATACAAACCACATTTTATGGGGCTCCTGAAACCACATCTACCTTGGTACAAAACACAGATGGCAGCTATACCTACACTGACGAGGAAGGTACGGACACCCATATTAATTTTACAGATTCTGACGCCCAAAACCTACTTACCAATGGAAATCCTGGTAACATTTCCATTGACAATGGCAATGAAGTTACCCTAAATGTCGATGATAATGATTCAGTCATTGGAAATGAGTTTAACAGCGACATAAGTTTTGACGGTACCCACCTGACCGTCACCGATGGTGGAGGTGGGAAAACCGTCGATATCAGTAGTGTAAGCACTGACAATCAGGTCATTTCCCTTTCCGGGAACACCTTGACATTGGAAGATGGGGGTACCGTGGACCTGTCGGCATACCTTGACAATACGGATGACCAAGCGATATCCCTATCTGGGAACACCCTTACATTGGAAGATGGGGGCACCGTGGACCTGTCGGCATACCTTGACAATACGGACGACCAGAACATCTCCCTATCAGGGAACACCTTGACATTGGAAGATGGCGGGACCATAGATCTCTCAGGATACCTTGACAACACCGACGAGCAGGACATCAGTGGTTCCGGACTCTCAGGCACCACTTTGACCATCGGGATCGAGAACGGTGGCAACGAGACCGTGGACCTATCCAGCCTCGTGGGCACCGACGACCAGGCCATCTCCCTTTCCGGGAACACC
>JBFOLQ010000456.1:0-2512 GCA_040830145.1 Flavobacteriaceae bacterium
ACCATATGGTTCAGTGGCCTTTCCTTCCACGGCTTTCCAACCGAAACGGAGGCTCTCCCCCTCCCCAAATTGCCTTGGTTTTAGCATGGGGTCATAGGTGGGCACTTTTGACTCCGTGGCAAAAAAGGTATCGTACCCGTGCATCGTGGGAATGGAAAAGTGTGCTTCATGTTCTGACCTACCACCGCGATTGGCGTCCTTTTCCTTTTTGGTAAGGGTCCCCAAGTGCCATTTTCCAAAATGGCCCGTGGTGTATCGCATCTTTTTGGCCATTTCCGCTATGGTAACCTCTTCCTCCGGTAGATGTCCCGAGTTGGCTCCCGGTATGTTCATCCGCAGGGGATTTCGCCCTGTCATGACACTTGCCCGGGTTGGGGAACACACTGCGGAAGCACTATAAAATCGATTCAATTGAACTCCCGCACCGGCCAATTTATTCAGATTGGGTGTCTGAATGACCGTATTACCATTAAAGCCCACATCGCCCCAACCTAGATCATCGACCATAATCAATACGATATTTGGCGCATTGGGTTCTTTCTCCCTGACTACCGATTTGGTCCTTTCATTACACGCCATGATTACCCAGGGCACCGTCATTACGAGCCCTATAATGTTGGTAAACAGACGATATCCCTTCATCCCTTAAAAGCCTTTATCCCTTGTTTTGAACTACCCAAACCATCAATCCCCAGTTCCACAATATCACCCGGTTTCAAATACCTAGGTGGTGTTAGACCCAGACCTACCCCAAAGGGTGTGCCCGTAGAAATCACATCCCCGGGAAGCAAGGTCATGAACTGACTGATATAGCTTATCTGGGTGGGAATGTCAAATATGAAATCAGAGGTATTGCTGTCTTGCATCATTTGGCCATTGAGTTTCAACCAAAGCCTTAGGTCATGGGGATTCCCAATCTCATCGGGTGTTGCAATAAAGGGACCCAAGGGGGCGAATGTATCACAGCTTTTTCCCTTCACCCATTGGCCCTCCCGTTCCAATTGAAACTCCCGTTCACTGTAATCATTGTGCAGCACATATCCGGCAATGTGGTCCATGGCCTCCTCAGCTGAAACATAGGATGCCTTTTTCCCAATAACAATGGCCAGCTCTACTTCCCAATCAGTCTTTTGGCTTCCCTTGGGTATCACCACGTCATCGTTGGGACCCACAATGGCCGAGGTCGCCTTAAAGAAAAGTACAGGTTCCGTGGGGACAGCCATGCCCCCTTCCGCGGCATGCTTGGCATAATTAAGTCCTATGCAGACAATTTTTGAGGGACGGCAAAGCGGCGCTCCCAATCGTACCCCTTTGGGTACCACGGGGCAGTCTGCCGAATGATCAGCCAACCATGTTCGCAGTCGGCCAGGTCCGTCCGACCCGAAAAAAGCCTCGTCATAATCTTCCCCAAAAGCCGATACATCCATCCAACTTCCATCCGGGCGTTGCAACCCGGGTCTTTCATTCCCTAATTCTCCAAAGCGTATGAGTTTCACACAAATATATTTACGTTATTACATTGACTTCCATAGTTCTGACCTACCCATTAATAGGTAGGACTTAAGATGTAAGGTTCAAGACGGCACACTCCCTTCCCATGGTCGTAACTCTGCTTTCCTCTCCATGGTCCCATACCCCACATTACTATCCGTTTAATTTTATAAACCCCCCATCTATGGGAAAGTCGGTTCCCGTGATGAACGATGCCGCATCTGAGCACAGATACAATGCCAAATGGGCCACTTCCTCCGGTTTTCCCATGCGACCAATGGGTTGGGTCCTAGAAAGGTTTTCAAACATTTCAGCTTCCTTACCCGGATAGTTCTCCTTGATGAATCCATCCACGAAAGGTGTATGGATCCGGGCCGGTGAAATGCTGTTACAACGAATGCCATTTTGCAAATAGTCCTTGGCCACTGAATAGGTCATTGTCAAGACCGCTCCCTTGGTCATGGAATAGGCAAATCTGTCCGTAATGCCCACAGTAGATGCAATGGAAGCCATGTTAAGGATAACCCCTCCCTGTTTTTTCATATGCGGCACACAGGCGTGGATACAGTTGTACACCCCTTTGATATTCACTTGGTACAATCGGTCCATATCGGTTTCCGTGGTGTTCTCCACGTTGCCCACGTGGGCAATACCCGCATTGTTTACCAATATATCCACTTGGGACTGGGCCGCAATTTGATCTATTATCTGCTTTACCAAGATATGGTCTGACACATCACAGGGATGAAAATAGACCATCCCACCTCCATTTTTGATTTCCGCTACCGTTGCTCGGCCATCCTCTTGGTTGAATTCCAATATATGGACATTGGCCCCATGGGCTGCAAACGTTTTGGAAATGGCTTTTCCTATGCCGCTGGCACCTCCCGTTATCAAGGCTGTCTTTCCTTTTAAGCTGAATACTTCCATTTAATCAAGAGAATATGCTTTTCAGTTTCATTGGTTGTATTTATGGGATGCTTCCGCCCCCTTCCCTTTTCTCTTCAGGTGTTAAAAAAGT
>JBFOLQ010000457.1:0-6410 GCA_040830145.1 Flavobacteriaceae bacterium
ACAAGGAAGCCGCTATACGCATCCAATAAAATTTCCTCTTCCTCTCGGGAAGCTCACCTTCCAAACGGGCCAAAAAACGGGCCTCATGGCCTTTCTTCATGTCAGCTTTCTGGAACTCCCGACATTTCTTGAACAAATCCCTAAGATCCTGTGCCATAATTCAAATGATTTAACCTCTTTTTTAATTGTGCCCTCCCTCTTGAAAGCAGCGTTCGGCTGTTTATCTCCGTAATCCCCAATATTTGGGAAATCTCACTATGGTCATATCCCTCTACCAAAAAGAGCTGTACCACAAATTGGTATTTTTCGGGAAGCTCCCCGATGGCCTTGAGTGCCATTTCAGGTGTGATGCCATTGGCTACCTGCCAATTTCCACTATCCCTGTCCTCCATCCCAACAATCCCTTCTTCCAAAGCGACCATCTCATACTTTTTGGTCTTTATAAAGTCAAGGCATCCATTGACCACAATTTTTTTTAACCATGCCCCAAAGGAAACTTCCCCACTAAACTGGTCCAATCGTTGATACGCCTTGATAAAAGATTCTTTTACCACATCTTCGGCATCATCCTTATTTTTTAGGAAGCGCATAGCTACACAGAACATGCCCCCGCAGTACTGCTTATAGAGGGCCAACTGTGCCTTACGGTCATTGGCCTTGCACCGTTCTACCACATCAATTTGAAACATGGGCCATTCTAGATCTTGGTCGCTGTTTGTATTCTTAAGGACGGTAGGAAAACTTTAATGTTGCAAAAAACAGCTTATTTTAGCTAAAATTAAGAAGTCTCCAAGGATGGGACTCCATGGTTCCCCAATTTTAGACCCTATAATATGGCTGGCCCAAAAAAAGAAATTGATCCTACTTGGACCCAAACACTCATAAGGGGAATCCGTAATGGGGAGACGGCTGCCCTGGCCCAAGCCATCACCCTCGTGGAAAGCACAAGACCGCAGCACCTTGAGATGGCCAACACCATTGTTGAGGAAAATCTAAAGAACGCTGGAAAGTCCATCCGAATTGGTATCACTGGGGTTCCAGGGGTAGGTAAAAGTACTTTTATCGAAGTCTTTGGAAAGTTGTTGACCTCAAAAGGAAAAAAAGTGGCCGTGTTGGCCGTTGATCCCAGTAGTACCGTAAGCCGAGGCAGTATCTTGGGCGATAAGACACGTATGCAGGAATTGGTAAAGGATGCCCATGCCTTTATACGACCCTCCCCCACGGGCAATAGCTTGGGTGGAGTGGCCAAAAAAACCCGTGAGACCATGGTACTCTGTGAAGCGGCCGGGTACAATGTAATTTTGGTGGAGACCGTGGGTGTGGGACAAAGTGAGACCGCTGTCCATGGTATGGTAGATTTTTTTCTGCTGTTGAAATTGGCCGGTGCCGGTGACGAATTACAGGGAATCAAGAGAGGTATTGTGGAGATGGCCGATGCGGTGGTTATCAGTAAGGCCGATGGCGACAACCAGAAAAGGGCCAAGATGGCACAACAAGAATTTAAAAGGGCATTACACCTATATCCCCCAAAAAGTAATGGATGGGTCCCCAAGGTGCTCACCTGTTCTGCCCTGAACGGGGAGGGCATGGATCAGATTTGGGATATGATAGGAGGATATTTGGATACCGCAGTGGCATCCGATCATTTCCACCAAAAGCGAAAAGAACAAAATAAGTATTGGTTATTAAACCACTTGGACGAATTGATCAAAGACCACTTTCATCATAACAATGAGGTAAGCAAGGCCTTGCAACGCTTCCTTGAGACCGTCGGCAATGGAAAAATATCTCCATTCAAGGCCGCCCAGAAGCTTATGCAACTGTACCATAAGAGCCTAAAAATTTAGAGACTAGACCGCTACACTTCAAGAACCAAGAATAAAGACTGCCGTCCGTCAATAAATTGTAATTATGTTACTTGCCAAAGCACATATATTCTTCTTGAACAGGCTCTAAAAACCGAGTAACTGAACCCGTCTTGAGTTGTGGAGTTCAAGTAAGGATTTGGAGCCGTATTAGATGAAACCTCCATTAGGGTACAAAACAATTTCAGTGGAGTCCGTCACAAAAGAGGATCAACCCGGGGAAAGAAGAGACAAGGACCAAGAAACAAGAGGGTAGAAGATGGATAGGCACAGGTCTTACAGCGAAGCGGTCTTATGTCTTACATCTTATATCTTTTTTGATTTTGACCTTAGTCCAATAACATATTGAAAGACATTTTTTTTAACTTAAGCTTATTCGTGTAAAAGCATAGACTCTTTCATTCCCATACCATTTAGCGATATATGGGGCCATTGAAAATCCCATTTCCGCTCCCGTAGGCACACACTGATAAAAAACCTACCTTTGCCCCCATGGATACCCTTGCCAAGCCACCCGTGACACAAGCACTGCTCTCCATTGTGGTCCCTATGTACAATGAGGAGGGAAATGTGGTTTCCCTCACCCAAAAAATCCATGAAAATCTTAGGGGATACCAGTATCAAATCATATATGTTGATGATTTTTCCACGGATGGCACCAAGAAGACCATCAAGGATATGGCCGATGATAGGGTGCACCTCATTGAATTGAAAAAGAATTATGGTCAAAGCTTGGCCCTGGCCGCGGGCATTGACTATGCGGAAGGCGACTATATCATTACCATGGATGGGGATTTGCAGAATGACCCCAGTGATATTCCCAAAATGTTGCAATATGCCGTGAGTGGGGAATACGATGTGGTGACCGGCATACGGCAAAAAAGGAAGGATTCCCTAATCAAAAAGATTCCCTCAAAAATTGCCAACTTTTTGGTGAGAAGGGTCTCCAAGCTCGATATAAAGGACAATGGTTGCGCGCTCAAGGTCTTTACGAAGGATATCGCCAAGGGATTGAACCTATATGGTGAAATGCATCGTTTCATTACACTCCTGGCCCATTTGGAAGGGGCACAAATCAAACAGGTGCCCGTAAAGCACCATGCCCGTAATGCCGGCGTGTCAAAATATGGACTGGAACGGGTGTTTAAGGTGGTGGCGGACATGATGTTGCTGCTCTTTATCCGAAAGTACTTGCAAAGGCCCATTCACCTCTTTGGCATTTTTGGGGTACTATTGATTTTAATAGGTATTTTGATCAATATCTATTTGCTTGTGGTCAAGCTTTATTTAGGTGAGGACATAGGGAACCGCCCTTTATTGATTTTTGGACTGATGTTCATTTTGGCGGGCATACAGCTTTTTACTATTGGTATTGTAATGGAACTGCTGATCCGCACCTATTATGAATCACAGCAAAAGCGCCCCTATCGGGTGAAAAAAATCACTATTGGTGGCCAGTCTGCGTAAAAAGGGCCTCACCGCCCTAAAGATTGTTGTCAGCGGCCTATTGCTCTATTTTGTACTGACCAAGATAGAAATTGATAATGTGGGGCAGATACTGAGGGAGGCCCATCCCCTGTACCTACTCATGGCCATAGGATGGTTTGCACTGTCCAAGTTCATTGCAGCCCTCCGTCTCAATCTTTATTTTCATCAAATAGACATTCCGTTACCACAAAAGGAAAACCTACAGCTATACCTGTTGGGCATGTTCTATAATTTGTTCTTGCCCGGTGGTATCGGGGGCGATGCCTATAAGGGCTATATATTGCAAAAAAAGTTCCGGGCACCTACCAAAAGGCTGGTATCCGTATTGGTACTGGATCGCCTCAGCGGCCTTCTACTACTTTTTATCTATGCCTGCTCCTTGGCCTTTTTTATCACTATTGAGGGGCTTGGGTCCCTTACACTACTGTTGTTGCCCGCTATGATTGTGGGAACACTACTGTTCCTCTGGATCCATTACCGGTTTTTTAGGTATGTAATGCCCATATTCTGGAAATCATTTGGACTTTCAGCATTGGTACAATTGGCTCAATTGGCTTCCGTACTATCCATTATAAAGGCATTGGGAATCACATCCGGTATGGGAGCGTATCTCCTCATCTTTTTAATCTCCTCGATTGTATCCGTGATACCCTTGACCATCGGGGGCATTGGAAGCAGGGAAGCCACTTTTTATTACGGCTCAAAATGGTTAAACCTGGCACAGGATGCCTCAGTAGGAATCAGTATGACCTTTTTCTTGATTACGGCCCTGGTATCACTAATGGGGGCTTACTACCACTTTAAAGGAATTCAGTTTTCGTCAGCTTCTTCGGAGGCCCCTTGAGTTATATGCACCAAATGCATATGGTTCAGTACTTTTTCCCGGGTACCGGGATTGAGGAACTTGGCCTGTAGCCTGGTAATCCTAAACTGGGGCTTCGATATTTTTCTGTCCCATGCCAGTCCCTTTAATTCCATAGCGTTCAACCCTTTGTCATCCACATACACCCAAATATCGTTCATGGACCCAATAGCATCCAATGTGGTAATGGTCAGTGGCTTTTTATTGTAAAAATCAAATCCCCAGGAATTCCATTCCTGGAACCTGTATATCCTATCGACCGGAACCTGGTTATGGGCCACCCATTTGGACATTTCACTTCCCGCCTGATATTTCAACAGATTTGGATAAAAATGGGCATTGAGGCAAAGGTTCAACAATATGGAACTGCATGCCGCCACTGTGATGGCCCTGAAGTAATACCCTTCTTTCTTCAGGCTATAGTAAATAATGGGAATCGCTATGATGACAATCAATACATAAGGCCATCCCCCCTTCAATCTAAACACATACATGGACAAAAGTGAACTGACCACGAACACCAACCCCAAAATAAAGTAGTGGGCTCCCAGTACAAATTTGATGGTCCTGTGTTTTTGGCTTTCGTAAAGATGAAAGAGATACCCTGCTGACAGTACTGAAAACAAGGGAATGGTAATATTTAGGTAGTGGGGTAGCTTAAACTGTGCAAAACTGATAATGATAAATATAAAAGTGATACCGCCCAATGTCAGAACTTCCAGATGGGGAAAAAAGGCCTGCTTCCTTTTCATAAAGGCCTTTACCCTATCTACATAGGCGAGCAAGCCAACAACGGTCCATGGTAGGAACACCCACAAAAAGGTGTGGAAAAAGAAAAAATAATCGCTACTGTTCTTACCTACCCCTTCCCCACTTAAACGTTCAAAGCTCTGTTCCCAAAAAATAAATAGTATCCCACTTCTGTCGCCCTTTCCTCTGATTATCTTTTCGGGGTGCAGATCAAACTGATGGTAATATGCATAGAGCATTGGTGCGATGGTCAGGGCAAATACAGCTAGGGCCACCAATACTTTCCAGTGGAGCAATACGTTCCATTTTTGGGTATAGGCCAGATGGCACAATAGGGGAAGGCCCATGACCAACAGGGCAATCTGTCCCTTGGTTGAAAAGGCAATCCCTGCGGCAAGGGCACCCAGGGCTATATGTTTTAAACTTCCATTTTTACTGTACAACAGCAACTGCCAAACGGCCAACACCGTGAAACCGGTAAGTATCGCATCCGTCCGTACATCTATTACGGAAAGTACAATGGTCTGGGCAGTCATAAAAATCAAGGCTGCCAATTTCCCTACTTCATCATTGTAAAGGGAACGTCCCAAACCATGGCATCCATACGCTCCCAATAGGGTAGCCAACAAGGCCGGAAGCCGGTAAGCAAAATGATTGATGCCAAACAATTTGTACGATAGGGCCGCCAGCCAATAATGCATATGGGGCTTATCTAAATATTCATGCTGCCCCCTAAAAAGGTTCAAAAAATCATTTTCCTGTACCATGCGCATGGCCATTACGGCAAATTGGGCCGAATCGTTCTCAAAGAGCGTCACGAACATGCCCATGATATAGATTGCTATCATGAGACCCAATAAAAACCAATATCGGGTGTTGGAAATCATAGGTCAAACTTATGTGCCATCAAAACATATAATTTGGCGAACAACCATCCAAAAAAACTCCCGGCCATTATGCCGGTAACCACATCCAAGGGGAAATGTACCCCAATGTATATACGGCTATAGGCCACCAATGAGGCCCAAACCAATAAAACGGGCAGCCATATCTTTTTAGGGCGAAGCAGACTGATAAAGAAGACCGCCACGGCAAAGGAGTTGGATGAATGTCCCGAAAAATAACCATATCGCCCCCCACATCCGTCCTTTACCAATCGCATGACCTGATTGACACTTACGTCATAACAAGGTCTCAGTCGCGCAATCCCATGTTTAAAAAAATTGGTCAGTTGATCGGTGGCCAATACCAAAAGGGCCACCGTAACGAGCATCAACAAGGTCTTTTTGGGGCCCAATTGTTTAAAGGAAACCCAAAGCAATGCGGCATATAGGGGAATGGAATTTAGCTTTTGGGTCATGAACATCCAAAAACCATACCAGGTAGGAGTGCCAAGATTATTGAGAAATAGGAAAAGTTCATTATCCAGTTGTAGAAGTTGATCT
>JBFOLQ010000458.1:0-4505 GCA_040830145.1 Flavobacteriaceae bacterium
CAATGGGGACCGCAACCACGGTTCCAATGGCCATTGCCAAGAAGAGCCTTGAAAAGGCGGCGCCCTTATTTCTGGCCGATACCACTTCCCGATCAATGGCCATGATCATGATTGCGTACAATACCCCGAGTGATATGGAAATTAAAAGTCCCTCATCTTGAAATTCCGTTGTATTGTGTTGCCAATCATAATCAATAAAAAGATTGGAGATGGCATACGTCCCCGAGATAAAGGCCAAAACACCGGTCAGGAGTACGAACAGCCCATAGGCCAATTGGGTGTTTTTGGCACTTTGGGGGCAAGATTCATATAATTCGTCATCGGTCTTTGATAAAAAAAGTAGAATTTTTTTCATGTATCAATGGGTTTTGCGAATAAAAAGGACAGACGTACCGTAGGCAACAACTTTGTGATAACCCGTTTTTCCAAGGGAATGGGCCACGCTATGAATAGAGTCCGGGCAAGGACCAATAGGGGAGTGAAATATCCCCGGACAGTGGCAATTGCTTTGGCCTTTGACAAGCCCACGGGATTTGTGGCCATAAGAATGGGCGCCCGTGCGGCAACCGGCATTTGTAGGGTCATGGCATTGTTGAGGGAAAGGGCCCTTTGACGGGATCGGCGTATATTTTGGGCCTTATTCTCCTCCATCTTCTTCCTTTTTTTGGGGGACATCCTTGGAATCGGGGGATTCCAGTAGCTCATTATTGGAATCAGCTATCTTTTTTATATCAGTGCTTATTTTCTTTAGTTTGCCGGTAAGTTCCTCTACAAGCCCATCATCATCGGCCAGTAAGGCTTCCTTGAGTTCATGCTTGATTTTTTCACGCTTGGCCAGATAGGCATTCGCGTAAATCTCCCCATCATCCAAATCGGGGTCCGAGGTGCGTTTTAACCTGGGAGGTCCAAGCTGTAGCCCAAACTCTTCCGTTACTATGTTTTGTGCATTCTTGAACAGTCTTTTTATTCCCTGGTCCAAGACCCTGGAGTTCGTGATGTCTATGGTGTTCCCTGCCCGTCTTTTGACATCGAGCTCTATCTCATTTTTCAGATATTCACTGATATCTTGGTATTCCAGGGCTGTTTTTCCGTGGTATTTAATATGGTTTTTATGGAACACATGCCAGTCGTTCACATAGTGCACCCCATATTTGATTTCATAACCCGTGCTTTGGGAATGGCTCTCGATACTGATTTTTCCCCGCTCGGCAAATAGGAGGTCAAAGCGCTCCTTTAGGTCCGTTTTGAGAAAGCTGATGAATATTTTGAAGTCCCTTGGAGGTATATTGAAGCTGTCACCCAGCGCACGTTGTACCCTTTTTTTGATTTTAATGCTGACATCATCAAAGGAGGTATAGTAATCTTCGGGATCCGTTTCCCGTAAGATGGCCGCCACTTGTTCGCGGGACAATTTTTTGACTTCCTGAATAATGGATCTCCTGGGCTTAATGTATTTAGGGTCTATGCCCTTTATAGTGCTCCCCTTTCCTTCAATGGTAATGCTCAACCGCACTTGGATCTCAGCATTGGAGGTGCCGTAGGCTTCATTGTCATTGAGATGAAAGGTGAAACCGCCCAGGAATTCCGCAATTTCCTCACTGGGCACTGATATAATGTGTTGAATGGAGTACCCAATGTCACGAACGGCACTTTCCAACTTATTGACAATGTTGGGCTTAATATCAGTCTCAAAACGATCTACAATGCCTATGAACGTTTTGTTGATCAGCTCATTTTGAATAATGGTATCTGTTTTGTCCTTGATCCATTTTTCGGGATCATCTATGTTCTTCCAGGAGGGGACCCTTCTGTTCAAGAGGTTGACCACAATTTTGTTCTTTACCTCAATGGTATCGTCCATAATTTCACATTTGGTGGTGTGCACTACTGAAATATGGGATGGTGCATTGGGAAGGTCGTCTGAGATGGATGGGTCTATCCGGGTAACACGGATGCGCAGGCCTTTTCGTGCCGCCTGATTCTCAATATGGCCGCGCAACGGTCCTTCAAGCCTAAAGAAATCATCAGTGAAATTGGGATGGTCCGCAACAAAATTTCGAATCCAATTGGCAAAGGAACGTTCCAGGCTTCCATGGCTGTCACGGGGATTTTTAAAGAAGTGAATGGCCTTGATGGCCCTTCCCTTGATAATGCTCAACTCAAAGGAGACCTTTAATTTTATGGTCATGCCTTCCTTGGGATCGCTGAACTCGCAGTCCAGATCATTGATTTTGACAAATTCGTTAAAGTTGACGATATGGTAACTATATTTTCTGCCAATAAATCTCCCGGCCCTTATACCTAGGTTTTCTTCGTAAAAGAATTCTCCGGTCTTCTCGTCCAGAATGATCAAGCGTTCATTTTCGGTATCCACAATGCTGTGGTCCTTGGATGTGGTCCTTATAATGTTCTCTAGGCTATTGAACATAATTATTGGGTTAACTGGGTTAATAATTCAATCAAAAAGGTCCTCGTTCTTTTGATTTTTTCCTTTTGCGCCGCATCCTGGATGACATAGGCCAATTTTTGGTTATAGGCCATACGTAGTTCCTTTAGACGGGTCCGTATTTTTTTGACCTCATGGCCGGGGATTCCTTCTTTGATGGCCTTGATGAACTTTTCGCCTTGATCGTTTGTATTAGGTGGGGATTTCTTTTCCCCCAAGAGTCGAAACCAAAGGAGAATAAACATGCAAAGCCGTTCAGTAACTTCTTTGATGATTTCGTCAATGACCGGCCCATCGGTGTTTTTGAAAAGCACCTTTTGAACGGCCTTTGCCATATTTTCTTGAAAAAGGGTCGGGAGCATCCAGTTTAGATGCTCCGCCATGTTTTGGGGGTTTGCCAAAAGGGATTGGTACATTGTACTTGATATGGTGTCCATTTCCACTAAAATTAGGAGCTCTCCATTGTCCGTGGGATTCTTTACGTCCTTGAGGAACTTTATATTGAGGCTCCAAAAGACAATGGCCAGGGAATATTGCTCCAACGGGGTGGTCTTATCAAAGGGCTTGTCCATTTCGGGAAGCCAATTTTTGAGAGGGGAGATGTTGGGGTAGTACCCTTGATCTATGTTTCCCAATAGGGAGCTGAACACGTCGAATGCATATGTGCTGACTCGATCGTTGGGGTGCTCCAATGCCCTATTAAAATATCCGTGGGCCTCAATGGGCAGCCCTTCGCGGTGTAGCCAGGAAACAAGGTCCAGAAATATGAGGTATTTTTCAATGGTACGTGCCTTTTTCGAAAGAAAACTGTGGACCGTGGCCACCAATGCATCCTTTTCATGGAACAGGGACAACAGTTTGGTGAGTAAAAAGCCATTTCTTCCCAAGGTCTTTTGCAGGGCCCTCTTTTGGCGGTATTTTTCTTGAAGGGCCTCTGAAATGTTCGTTTGCCATTGTTGTAGGTCTTGGGTGACCTGTGCGGCCGAGATAGTGTCGGGGATTCCTTCTTCCCGGTAAAAGAGAAATTTTGATACTCTTTGCTCCATGGCTCTATTTTCATACCGATACTTGAGCCGTTTTGGGGAGATTTGTCTAAGGTGAGCAATGAAATCCTCCTCAAATTGTATCTTCTTTAATCGTTGTAATAGGTATGACACGTATTTCCTGTCCGATCTTAGGTCCTGGATGCTTAAATGGGATGTATGTATTTCCCTTCTGAGGGTTTCCAGGTCGTGGACCAAGGAGTCCAACAGTGCCTCTCCATAATGGCTTTTGAACGAGACTGCCATTTTTGCAATCATTTCAAAAAGGGCTTCCCTTTCTCTCTTGGGGACGTTTTCCGTGAATGGATTTGCTTTTTCATAGAGCAATCGGGCCGATTTGTCAACAAAACCGGTGAACTTCCCAAACAGCTCTTTTTCACATCTGAGGGCGTCCGGGGTTGATTTGAAATCTATGACATACTGATTGTCAAAATGAAAATATTCCAAATGGCATTGGTGCAGAATATCATCTGATTCATCCTCCCAAATATCGAGCAATGGGATTTTTCGCTTCTTTTTTTGGGGGGTTGTTTTGCCCGAGATTAGATAAGAGAGGTATTTGCTGAACGTTTCAGGAGACAATCTGGGGAACAGACAGGCGACAAGCAGTACATATCGTCCCATAATCTGGTCCTTGTTTCTCAGGACTTCCAAAAAGCCAAAGGATTCCTCTTCACTTTTTTTCCGTATTCGTGTTACAAAATCCGGGTCATCAATAATTTTGTCCAGATCGTTCAACAGGTCTATATCCTCCTTCCCCCATTTTCCTTGCTGCTGTTGCGATTGGATGAGTTGGGCCAAGTCTTCTGATATGGCATCGTGGGATTGTACATAGACGTTGAATGAATCCACGGTATGGACATTGAAAATGGACTTTTCCAAAAACCTGGGGTTTTGGATGTGGGTGAGATAGACCATACGGATATTGGCACCCAATTTTTGCAAGAGGTCGTTTTCTCCCTTTTGGGTGAGTTGGGCAATGGCCTTCAACAGTTCGGGGGTTTTGCTGCTAAAAC
>JBFOLQ010000459.1:0-2639 GCA_040830145.1 Flavobacteriaceae bacterium
AGACAAGGTAAAAGTGTTTCATAAATGATTGATTACAAAGGCTGTGCCACAAAGATATAAAAATTAAGAAGTGATGGCGTGCAGTTTAACGAAAAGGCGTTTTCAATTGACGAATAAAGGAAATGCCCCACATTGTGGGGCATTTCATATATAAAATTACTTTATTTCTTCTATTAGAAACCAGTTGTCCAACCGTTGGCCCAATCAGGTTGTGCAGCACCAGCACCAGCACCTGTGTTGTCACCTACGGTGATGAAATTTTGGTTTACACCAGCATAATCAGTCTGAACAAATCCAACTTCAGGGCTGTCAAACTGCATTGGGTTAATAGAAAGAGCATCAGCCTCGATTCGTACACCAGCTTCAGTATCAGTATCGGTAACCTTAACACCTAAATCAATTCCACTGGTATAGAAGTTGGTAATTGTGAAGTTTCCGCCACCTTCTTTGAAGAACAGTGCACCTTCTGTAACAGGACCTACAACAGTGATGTTGCTCAAAGTTGTAGTGGTCACTGGAGTAGCGTCACCGTCATCTCCATTGTTTGATCCTTCAATACCTGCTTTGGCTCCTCCGGCAATGTACCAGTTGCTTCCGTTTCCATTCCATCCGTCAGCAAAGTCAATGGAATCGTCTCCACTTCCTATGGATACCAAGAAGTTTCCATTTACAGTACCTCCAAAGAATTCGATGCCGTCATCACCACCATTGAAAGACTGAACGTATTCAAAAGTTGTTCCAGAACCTACACCGAATAGGGAAACACCGTTGAACTCCTTATCGTTAGAGAAAGTAGCGCCAGTGTACTCAACCCTTAGGTAAGTAATAGATCCGGAGTCGTCTGCAGGGCTATCTCCACCATAGGTCAAGTCACCTACTTCAGTAGTAATGTCGTTACCTTTATTAGTTGGAGCATCGCCGGCAATTACCAAACCACCCCAGTCACCAGGAGCAGGAGTATCACTGGAAGAAGTCATAACAACAGGGTTGTTTGCTTCTCCATTGATGAAGATCTGTGCACCTCTTTCAACACCGATAAATGCAGCTGTACCTCCAGCAGCTTTGATGGTTGTACCAGCAGGAATGGTCAAAGAACCACCGTCTTTAACAATGAAACCGCTTGTTAGGAAGTATTCCGTAGCAGCATTTAGGGTAATATCGCCAGTTACCTCACCGGCCAAGTTTTCGCTTCCAGCACCACTATTGCTCAGTCCAGTAGTCCATCCAGCGGCCCAGTCAGGAGCAGCAGCACCATTTCCAGCACCAGTTGCTACACCTTCAGTGTAAAAAGATTGGTTGGTACCTGTGTAATCAGTTGCTTCAAATCCAGCAGGAGCATCAGCAAATTGGATGTTGGTAATGGTCAGGTCTCCATTTTCGATTCTAACTCCGGCTTCGTTGTCAGAATCTTTAACAGTAACACCAAAGTCCACGTTGCTTGTGTAGAAATTGTCAATGGTAAAGTTACCACCACCTTCTTTGTAGAAAAGAGCACCTTCTGTAACAGGACCTACAACTGTAATGTTGCTCAAAGTTGTAGTGGTCACAGGAGTGGCATCACCATTATCTCCATTGTTTGATCCTTCGATACCAGCTTTAGCACCTCCAGCAATGTACCAGTTGCTTCCAGAACCAGTCCATCCATCAGCAAAGTCAATGGAATCGTCACCACTTCCTATGGATACCAAGAAGTCACCATCTACGGCACCTCCAAAGAATTCGATACCGTCGTCACCACCGTTGAAAGACTGTACATATCTGAAGACAGTTCCAGAACCTACACCGAATAGGGAAACACCATTGAACTCCTTATCGTTAGAGAAAGTAGCACCAGTGTACTCAACTCTTAGGTATTGAATAGAACCTGAATTGTCACCTGCGTTATCTCCACCATAGGTCAAGTCACCTACTTCAGTAGTGATGTCGTTACCTTTATTTGTTGGAGCATCACCGGCAATTACCAAACCACCCCAGTCACCGGGAGCAGGGCTTGCAGCTCCAGAAGTCATTACAACTGGGTTGCTAGAAGTACCGTTAACAAAAATCTGTGCACCTCTTTCAACACCGATAAAGGCAGCTGTACCTCCAGCAGCTTTGATCGTGGTACCAGCAGGGATAGTCAATGTTGCACCTGCTTTTACTACATATGCCCCTGTTAGGTTGTACTCAAGTGAAGCATCTAAAGTAGTATCAGAAGTAACGTCACCAGTAAGTTCTACCGCATTAACCGGACAAGCGTTACAAGAAGAACCTCCACAGTCAACACCTGTTTCGTCACCATTCTGTATTCCATCTGTACAGGTAGCAGTAGTTCCTCCGCCACCACCATTGTCATCGCTGCTACATGATACCACAAAGGTCATGGTGGCAACGCCTAAAATCAATTTTAAAATTGTTTTTTTCATTTTTCAAGTTTTAAAGAGTAAGTAATCGTGATTTAATTTTCGATTTTTATTATACAGTAATCTTAGAATCTATAATTCAATGAGAATCTTAAGTCGATTCCCTTTTTATATGTAAGGATATCAACTTCTTCCTCAAGGACACCCCGTTCAATAAATATGGGGTCAATATCTCCACTTGCGTTATCTTGATAGCGCTCAACAGTTGGGTCTAAAAGGTTTTTGGCATTTAACCCC
>JBFOLQ010000460.1:0-2214 GCA_040830145.1 Flavobacteriaceae bacterium
AATATGCTTTTCTAATGGTAGATGTTCCTGGAATAGGGGCTATCAAAGTATCTGAACTGGTGTTGGTCACCGCACAGGCATCGGTATTATTATCCGCCGTCCTTAAGGTATTTCCTGTGACCACATAATCCACGTTTCCATGGAATTCCTCATAAAGTGTCAAGGCTGCATCCGAGATAATTTGTGAGTTAATGGTTCCGGTTGCTGTATCGGAAATGTCAACGGTTCCATCGGAAGAGCTCGTGAACTGTATGGTAAAGGTTTCGTCTATTTCTACGGTGGAATCATTGGTAATGGGTACCGAAATTACTTCACTATCACCTACTGTACCATTAAAACTGAGTGTTCCGGTAGTACTGGTATAATCGCTTCCCGCCAACGCAGTACCATCGACTGTTTGAAAATCTACGGTAAACGGACCAGATGCATCAGTACAAGTATGCGTGACTGTAAAATCCGCGGTTCCCGCCGTTTCATTCACTGTAACATCAACAATACTCATGGTTGGACCAGGAGCATAGCAGGATACTGTCGCTTCCCATCCATTAAGAGTAATACTGGTATCTGAAGTAAACCTGAAAGTCAAACACCCTGAGGCATCTGTTGCGGTTATTGTTGTTGGAGCATTTGAGTTGTCATATTGCCCAATAAGTGTTCCTGATGTACCTACACCTTCATAGATGTATAAAAAATCCCATGAAGATTCTACATCGAAGCTTGTAAAGTTTACCCTGGTAAAACTTCCAGCAGTATCAGGACAAATGGTATAGGTAATATCCTCATTGTTTGAATAAGTGCTTGACACACCACCAGAATCCAAGAAAATACCACTACATGTGTTGACAGTAACACCATCTGTGATGATTAAACCGTCATTGTCAGTGATTGTTCCGGTTGCTGTATCAGAAATATCAACGGAACCATCTGAGGCTCCGGTAAATTGTATTGTAAACGTTTCCGAGCTTTCCAAGGCACCATCATCTGTAATAGAAACAGTAATGGTATCGGTATCTCCACTGGTTCCATTAAAATTAAGGGTGCCAAATGTAGATGTATAGTCACTACCTGCAACGGCAGTTCCATCCACAGTTTGAAAGTTTACCGTAAACGCTCCGGAAGCATCGGCACCTGTATGGGTAACTGTAAAAACCGCGTTCCCTGTATTTTCATTGAAAGTAAGGTCGCCAATGGTTACCACAGGTGTAACGGTGGCCTGTATGAGAACATCATCTATATACGTATACTCGCCTGACTCCCAATCACCCCATTGCCAAGTAGAAGTATTCATGAATCGGATGGTGGTCGTAGCGGAAATGTATGCGGTTATATCCTGGCTAAAGGTTCCTGAATTGGAACCTGTGAAGGTCCCAATAGTGGTAAAACTAGAACCATCTGTAGATATCTGAATACTCAAGTTCTCCCCAGTACCCCCACCATCAAGGCCTGAAGTTTGCCAATCAAAACTGAGTGTGGCAGCAGTTGCTCCTGTTAAGTTTGCCGATCTTGTAATCAAATGACTGGACCGGGAAATATCCTCGAACCGAAGTTCATTTCCGGTAATCCTAATTCTTCCATTGCTCGCAGAGTTGTTGTCATTGGATTCAACCCAATTGGAGGCGAAATTCTGGTTTCCATCATTGTTGGAATACGAAACGCTACTAAAATTGTCTAGATAAGTATCTTGGCCAAATACTGTCTGGAATGACAACATCAACCCAATGACAAACAATAACAAGCCTTTTTTCATACTCCTAATTTTGATAATTAGACATTTTGCCTAGAATTTACCAAATGTAGTTGTATGTCAAAATGCGACTAAATATTTGTTGTGAAAGAGACGATCGATAAAGTGAACCCTTGCAATTATGGGGTAAGGGATTTTAAAAAACCGCCCAATCCTAGTCCCAAAAAGACTTAAAAGAGACTGCTTTTCAATAAGTTGCAAGAATTTTCCTATTCAAAAATGATAAATTCAGATCTACGATTTAGCTGATGCTTTTCTCTGGAACAAGGAATTCCGTTTAAACAATCATTGACCAATCTGGTTTCTCCAAAGCCTTCACCTTGCAATCTATCTCGAGAAATACCTTTGGAGACCATATAATTTACAGTTGACTCAGCTCTTTTTTGAGATAACCACAAATTATATGCATCATTGCCCCTGCTATCTGTGTGGGAGTTGACTTTTATTTTCAGGCTTGGATATTTCTCCAT
>JBFOLQ010000461.1:0-5012 GCA_040830145.1 Flavobacteriaceae bacterium
ACCTACAATTGTAAAACCCATATTGGTACAGCACCCACCATAATCGGGCCGCATCACACCCTCCATTGTCATCATATATGATCAAGGTATCATCACTATGAATGCCCTTTTTGGAAAACAGCTCCTCTAACTCTCCCTTTTGGGCCATGATTCCCCTATATGGTTTGGAACCATCCTCGATATCGGTTCGCCACATTTGGAGCGCCCCCATAATATGGCCATTTTCATATGCTTCCCGCTTTCTAAAGTCAATTAGCCGGTAGTCTTCCATACGCCGCGCAAGCTCCGCTACCCCAATCAATGCAGTGGGGTTGCGGTAGCCATTGCCGGCTACTTTATCCCCAACCCCTGGTTTTGGGGCCACTTCCTTACATCCCCATCTCAATAAAAGTATAAAAAGCCATCCCCTACTCCTGTAAAACATACCAATCAATGTTCTCGAGGTGCTGCCTTCGCCCTTTATCCTTAGGAGCGTAATGGGTAGAAAGATAATCCAGTATCGCCTCCTCATTATTGCCAAGGTCCCAAAGGTTTTGGGTCTCTTGCATCCATTTTATGGTAGCTTTCCACCCGTCACGTGTCATACGGTTTTGGGTCACCAATTGGGCTGAATGACAGTTGGTACAATTATTTACGACCAACATCATCCCCTCTCCCTCTACAAAACCAGTACGGATATGAATTCCATTTTCTATCTTATCATAAGCTTCTGACCCCGTTGTACCGATAAGGATAGGCTCCAAAGGAGGTTCTTCCGCTTGAAAGGCCGATAGGGTAGGGTCAAACATCAGGTACACCAAAAAAAGGGCGAAGAGCCCAAAAATGGCAAAGAGTATGGCCATTAATCTATATATGCCATCAACACTCTTTCTAAAGTGACCGTCCCTTTCCCCCATCATACCACTTTTACCGCTATTCTATGACACGCATTGTTCAAATAGCCCTTAGGGTTCCAACCAGGAAGAACCATGGGCTGCGAGCTCCCACTGCTATCAGTGGCCTGTGCCCATACTTCATAATATCCCCTTTTTGGAAAGGTGACCCCAGCCTTGAAATGCTGCCACGCCAAACGATTTGTCGGGGCCTCTAAGTGACAGTCGTTCCATGTGCTTCCAAAATCTATGCTGTAACGGACGGATGATACCGAAAGTTCCCCTGCCCATGCATGCCCCCGAATGTTCAACTTTTGTCCTTTTTTGATAGTGGCCCCTGTCTTTGGATAGGTAATGAGTGACTTTACGGGCATGGACTCAATTATACACATCTCACTGTCCTTTACCTTCTCTCCGGGAGCCACGGGTTCGCAAGGTACTCGGTAAGCAGCCCCGGTCATTTTTGGCCCATCGTGAACCTTGTTCCGTATACTTAGCCCAGTAAGCCACTTGCCCGAGGCAGAGGCTGGCCAACCTCCTGCTACCAACCGCAAAGGATATCCATGGGCCAAGGGGATATCCCTACCATTCATCTTAAAAGCAATCAAGGTTTCGTCCTGATAGGCCTTTTCCATGGGAACTCCCCTAGAAATAGGTTCTTTCTTGGGGTCACCGCTCAAATGTACGTCTGCCGCATGGTAGCCTACATAGACGGCATCCCCATTAACACCCACATCTTTTAGAAGATCCCGGAGACGAATGCCGGTCCACGTGGCACAGGAAACAGCACCTACGGTCCACTGGTTGCCTTTTGCTGGTGGATTGAACTCACTTCGGCCATTTCCCCCACATTCAAGGGTGAGCTGATAGGTGTATTGCTTGAACTTGGCCTTAAGATCGTTCAATGTATAGGTCCTAGGTGCCGTCACTGACTCCCCATCAATGGTCAATTTCCACTTTGAAATATCTATCTTCTCTGGTATTCTCCCATTGTTTCTAATGAACATGTATTGATTGGGGGTAATCTTATCATCGAGCAAATGTGCACGGGCCTCCATGTTCCAGGGCCGATCGTTCAAGACCACCATATCTTCGTGTTTATCAAACATCTTAAAGGGGTCAGGGTCTTGTAATCCCAAGGGCACATATCCCTCGGGAAGATATTCCCCAAATACAATCTCGACCCCCAATAGGGTGCCCATGGCCCCTAATCCTGTCCTTGAGATAAACTTTCTACGATCCACGCTTTTATATGTATGGTTTTACTTCCAAAACTTATCAATACCCCTCAAATGTAGTGTAACCAATGTTACACAAACCTCTTACCGCCCTTCATTTATATGCCCAGTAACTTTTCCCAAATCAATTTGATCATTGGGTATACCAAAAGTACACACGGACTAATTATCGCCCATAGGCGGGGTCCATATACGGGTTGCCGGTTTTTGATATGAGCCATAGTTTGATTATCTTAGCTTAACAATCCTCATAAACTGGGAGCGGAAAATACGCTACCCAACGTAAAAAGACTAAACATTCCCATATCTAAAACAAGCAAATACCATGTCGAGTAATGAAAAGCCTATTTTTGAGCTACATGCACGTAAGGATGATGACTCCGCATCAAAGATAGAGGTTATTAAAAACCTCATTTTCGGAGATAAAATAAAGGCTTATGAAGCTGAATTCGAATCCCTTAAGGAAGATATTCTAGAAAAGAGAAAGGAGCTCACCGGACTCATTGAAGAAATCAGGGAGGAATTGACCAAATCCATTGATGATGTATCATCTGATACCCATACCCGCCTTACCGAACTGGAAAATAATCTTGGAAATCGGATAGAGGCCCTTGAAGATGATCGGTTAAGTGGTAAAATGCTTGGTGACCTGCTCATTGAGTTGGGCAAAAAAATAAGTAAGGACAAATAACATTGGCCCCTTTTGGCAATGACGGAACAAGATAGGCTCGAAACCCTGCGTGACATCCTTTTCATGGATGATAGGGCCTATGTTGAAAAAATATCCGAAAGGATTGAGTTGCTGGAGGAAACCATCAATGAACGCAAAAACCTTGGGCCCAAGGTGGATCCCTTGATTGATGAAAAACTGAATGAGTTTGTAAAGAGTATCCCCAACGAGCTGGGACCTACCATTACCGCTTCCCTTAAGGAACAGATACGCACCCAAAGGGATGAGGTGGTGGATGCCCTTTATCCCATCATGGGTAAAATGATCAAAAAATATGTGGCGCAAGAAATCAAGGTGCTCACAGAAAAAATCGACAATCAATTTAGCTTTTTTAACCATTGGAAGCTCAAGTTCAAGGCCATGTTCAAGGGAGCCAAGGAAAAGGAGCTCATATTGAGTGAAATCGCTACGGCCAAAATAGAGCAGGTCTTTCTCATAGAAAAGGATTCTGGGATTCTCACGGCCAGTTATTCCAAGACCAAGACCATTGATGAAGAAATGATTTCCGGTATGCTCACAGCCATAAAGTCGTTTGTGGAAGATGCCTTCAACAAAAGGGACCAGAATTTGGAGTCCATTGAATACGAACTCTACGAAATCCATCTGCAAAGCTTTGTGAGTTATTATATCGCAGTAGTGGTCTCAGGTAATTTTTCCTTAAAATCCAAAGACAAGTTACAGGACATCATCTTCGATTTTTACAATAATTTCATGGCCATGAACCTGGACCTTGTGGTACAAAAGCCCCATGCCTCTGAAGAAGGACCTGACAAAAGAAAAATCGAAAAAGAACTGGCGCGAAAATTTGGGAATGCAAAAATCTAGGAAAATTGTTCTTTTGGGCCACTTTGGGGTCGGGAAGACCTCTTTGATACGCCGCTTTGTCGAAAACAGCTTTTCAGAAGAATACAAAGTCACCATTGGGTACACATCAGTAAAAAAGTGGTAACGGTAACGGGCGATAAGACCATTAATTTCATCATATGGGATCTTGAGGGGACAGATGAGATTGAGATGATTCGCAGTTCCTATCTTTTGGGTACCCATGGAGCCATTTTTGTATTTGATGTTTCACGGCCTTCCACCTTTCAAAACATAAATACGGATTTGGCAATTGTTTCCAAAAAAATGCCGCAGGTGCCATTGGTCGTTGTGGGGAACAAAATAGATTTGGTGAACCGTGATGAACTGCAATCCCTTTTAAGGGAACATGCTATTTCCTTTGATCATTTGGCCAGTGCCAAGACCGGTGATGCTGTTGATGATGTGTTCATGCAATTGGCAAATCACTTTCTTTCCCATGCTTGATTCATACAAAAAGCAGTACACAGACCAGACCATACAATTTGTAATGGTCGACCCTTTGGGCAAGGTCCTTGATTCCGATGAGACATTTTTCTCTTTAAAAAAGGGACAGCCCATAGAAAAGGTGCATCCCTTTTTTCAGTGTATCCATTCCTTGAAAGACGTCCCTGTGGCGGAACACATCTTCAATTGTGTGCATTTGGAAATTGATGGTACTGACCGTACCACCGATATTAGGATGGTCAAAAAACCCAACGGAACCCTCATAGTCATCTACGACCTCACCCAACACTATGATGAATACCAATTAGTGGCCCAGGCCCGAAATGAGTCCATTATCAATTCTGAGCTTATTATCATCAAGAACAATGAGCTTGAGGAGCGCGAACGGTTCAAAAATAGGTTTATACAAAACTTTAGCCACGAACTGCGGAACCCACTGACCAGTATCTTATCAATCACCAATCTCTTGGCCGAAACTCCCTTGACAAGCCAACAAAAGAAGATGATTGATTTTTTAAGGGACTCAACCCAGAACTTGAAATTGATGCTCGAGGATATTTTGAGCATTAGTATGATTTCATCCGGTCGTTTGTCATTGACCGAAAAGACATTCAGTTTATACAAGCTACTAAATCTTCTACGGTTCACGTATTCGTCAAAGGCCAAGGCCAAAAATATAGTCTTTGATATGCAGATTGACGACAAGGTACCTGAATTTGTTGAGGCCGATCGTCTACGCCTATACCAAATCCTGGCCAATCTACTTGATAACGCACTTAAATATACCCATAGGGGGACCATTACCCTGAAGGTTGGTCTCAACCAAAAAAGAGCCAATCGCGCCAATGTACATTTCAGTATCGC
>JBFOLQ010000462.1:0-4761 GCA_040830145.1 Flavobacteriaceae bacterium
AGGAAGAAAGGTACCAAGGAAAAGCTACGGGCGATGATACGGCTTTGATCATGGATAAGGCCTTGGCATTCATGGAAAGTGCAGCGAATAAGGGAGCCCCATTTATGGTCACCCTATGGCCCCATACGCCCCATCTTCCAGTGGTCGCGGATAGTTTACAAAGAAGTGCCTATGGGGAATTGCCATTGAACGAACAATTGTACAATGGAACCATTTCTTCCCTGGATACACAAATGGGGAGGCTATGGGAAGCATTGGACACTTTGGGAATACAGGACAATACTCTTATTTGGTTTTGTAGTGACAATGGGCCTGAGAACAATACTCCAGGTAGTGCGGGAGCTTTTCGCGGAAGAAAGCGAAGTCTGTATGAAGGTGGGGTGCGTGTACCGGCTTTTGCGGTATGGACATCGGGTTTTTCCAGGGGCTTGGTCTCATCATATCCCATGGTCACCAGTGACATATTGCCCACACTTATGGAAATATGGGGGATGGATTATCCTGACGAAAGGCCATTGGATGGCATTAGCGTATGGCCATCCCTGAAGGGAAAGCGACAAAAAATACGGGAACCTATCGGATTTGTATATCACAGGGCAATGTCATGGGTAGGAAATGATTACAAGCTCATTAGTACGGATGGGGGTGAAAACTACGAATGGTACCATTTGGAAAAGGACCCCAGCGAGCAATATGACCTTTCCAAGGAACAACCGGAAAGGGTACGCGAAAATATATCGGAATTGAATGCTTGGCTTGCGTCAGTGGACAGCAGTGCAAAGGGAATGGATTATAATCAAGGAATGTGAAAAATAAAAGGAACATAGGGGTATCCCTGCTGGCATGCGTAATGGCCTTGGGATGTGGAGAGGCCCCAAAAGAAAAGGAAAGAGTGGCGGAGGGGCCGCCCAATATTCTTTTTCTCTATACGGATGACCAAAGCTATCGGGACCTACATGCCTTGGGCAATTATGAAGTGAGTACCCCAGCCATGGACAACTTGGCGGCACAGGGAACCACTTTTACCCATGCCTATAATATGGGAGGGTGGAACGGGGCCATCTGTGTAGCCTCTCGGGCCATGATCATCAGTGGACGTAGTATTTGGAGGGCCCAAGAGATATCCAGAAAGTTTGCCAAAAACTTGGAATTGGAAAAAACGTGGCCCCAACTTCTCAAAGAGAAGGGCTATGAGACATACATGACCGGAAAGTGGCATATTTCGGCACCTGCAGATAGTATATTTGACCATGTGGCACGGACATTAAGGGGAATGCCCTTTGATACCCCTGAAGGCTACCATAGGCCAAAGCACGTGAGCGATACTCTTTGGCAGCCGTGGGACACCATACATGGAGGGTATTGGAAAGGAGGGATTCATTGGTCTGAACTAGTGCGAAATGATGCCTTGGGATTCATAGATCGGGCCGCTGATCAACAATCCCCCTTTTTTATGTATATAGCCTTTAATGCCCCGCATGACCCTAGGCAATCACCCCGGGAATATGTGGAAAGATATCCTTTGGACTCCATTGCCGTTCCCAAAAGTTTTCTGCCCAAATACCCCTATGCTGAGGCAATGGGGGCAGGACCAGGGTTGAGGGACGAGAAATTGGCCCCTTTTCCCAGGACCGAACACGCCGTAAAGGTCAATCGACAGGAGTATTATGCCATTACTACCCATTTGGATGATCAGATCGGGGCGATTTTGGACCACTTACGGCAAAAGGGATTGGACCATAACACATACGTCTTCCTGACTTCCGATCACGGCCTTTCCGTTGGGGAACATGGTCTCTTGGGCAAGCAAAATATGTATGACCATAGTGTTCGTGTGCCCTTGATGGTCGTGGGACCCAATATTCCCAAGGGAAAAAAGATTGCCAATGACGTCTATCTTCAAGACATCATGGCCACCACCTTGGAACTTGCAGGAATGGACAAACCTGATTACGTGGAGTTTAATAGCCTACTTCCGCAGATTCACGGGGCAGGCGAAGGCTATGATGCCATCTATGGTTGTTATGAAAGGGGCTCACAGCGTATGGTCCGCAAAGGGGGATATAAGTTGATAGCCTACCCGAGGGCCAATAAGATGCGACTCTTTGACGTGGAAAATGATTCGCTGGAAATGAACGATTTGATAGATAACGATAGCCATCGGGAAAGGGCCTTGACATTGTTGGAGGATTTACAGGAATTACAGCAGAAAATGGGTGATACCCTGGATGTAAGTGGATTACGAAACGGATTGCTAGATTAAAGTAAGAGACAATATGGTGCTGGATAGCCATCAACATTTCTGGAAGTACGACCCGGAGCGCGATGCCTGGATCGATGACAGTATGTCTAGGATTCGCAGGGACTTTCTACCTACTGATTTAGCTCCCGTGTTGCAGGATAACGGTGTAAATGGTTGTGTGGCGGTACAGGCTGACCAGTCAGAGGAAGAGACCGAATTTCTGCTTGGGATTGCCATGGAAAATGTCATGGTAAAAGGAGTTGTGGGTTGGGTGGACCTTTTGGCCAAAAATGTGGGGGAGCGTTTGGCGCAGTATGCACAGAACCCGTATTTTAAGGGCGTACGGCACATTGTCCAGGCCGAATCGGATGATTTTATGTTACGTGGTGATTTTCAGCAAGGAATCGCACAGCTGTCCCAGTTGGGGCTCACCTATGATATATTGGTATTCCCAAGTCAGCTGGCAGCGGCCGTGGAATTGGTCCAAAAGTTTCCCTATCAACCCTTTGTGGTTGATCATATGGCAAAACCCTACATCAAATCAGGGGAAATTGAAGGATGGAAAAAAGATATAACCACCCTGGCCCAATATGAAAATGTGTACTGTAAGATTTCAGGAATGGTCACGGAGGCAGATTGGGGAAAATGGGAGCCGGGCAATTTTTTACCCTATTTGGATACGGTAGTGGAAGCATTCGGTGTGCAGCGGGTGATGTATGGTTCAGATTGGCCCGTATGTCTTTTGGCCGCTGAATACCGTGAACAACTCCAGCTTATATCCTCATATGTTACATCTTTTTCCCAATCGGAAAGAAAGGCCGTAATGGGTGAAAATGCCAAGGAATTTTACAATATAAAGGAAAATGGGAGAGACTATGAATAGAAGTGATTTCAACTTTTTAGTCAATTTAAAGAAGTATAAACCACTGTATAAAATGATACCAAGTAAAACCCTTTTTCTGGTGATAATGGCCACATTGGGGCTATCGGCTTGCAAAAAGGAACATTCCCCGACGGATAGGATAACCTCACAGGAGATGTGGTATGACCATCCGGCGGACAATTGGATGCAGGCCTTGCCCGTTGGAAATGGACGATTGGGGGCTATGGTATTTGGCCATCCGACTAGTGAGCGCATACAGCTAAACGAGGACTCCATGTGGGCTGGGGCCGCTGATTGGGGTGATGCCAAAGGTACGCCTGAAGACCTGGCGGAGATCCGTCAGTTGTTAAGGGAGGGCAAGACCCAACAGGTCGATAGTCTAATGGTGGAGCGTTTTTCCTATAAATCGGTACTTCGTTCCCACCAGACCATGGGGGATCTCTATCTCAATTTTGAACCGGGGGATAGTATACAGGAGTATCGGCGTAGTTTAAGCTTGGATGAGGCCGTAGTGGTCTCTACCTTCCTAAAAAATGGCCATCGATATATGCAAAAGGTATTTGCAACTGCCCCGGATGATGTGTTGGTGGTGCAGCTTGTGACCGAAGACCCGAAGGGATTACGGGTCCAGGTACACATGGACCGTCCTGAGGACCACGGGCATAAAACAGTAACGGTCACAAATCCGTCAGACAATGAAATCAGTATGGAGGGTATGGCAACGCAATATGGCGGAAAGCGATTCTCCCAACCCCTACCCATGGATTATGGGGTGCGATTTGAGACCCTGTTGAAAGCTGTGACGGATGGGGGCCAGGTACGGGCGCACAATGGACAACTTATCATTGAAGGGGGGGCAATGGTCACGCTATACCTTTCAGGGAAGACTTCCTTCTATCATGACGATTTCAAGGCCGAGAATCAGAAAGTGATTGCCAATGCCATTAAAAAGGGGATAGAATCCATTTGGGAGGAACACAAAACGGACCATCAGGAATACTATCATAGGGTAGACCTTGATTTGGAAGGCCAAGCGTTGGATTCCCTCCCCACTGATCAGCGGTTGGCCAGGTTACGTGACAACCCGGATATGCGGGATACTGATTTAGCGGCCACCTTGTTCCAATATGGGCGGTATTTATTGATATCCTCCTCAAGGCCAGGAACCAATCCGGCAAATTTACAGGGCATCTGGAACCAACATATAGAAGCCCCTTGGAATGCGGATTACCATGTGAACATTAATTTACAAATGAATTACTGGCCTGCCAATGTTACGCAATTGGACGAACTCAATCGCCCCCTTTTCCATTTTATGGACCGTGTTCTGGAACGGGGCAAGAATACCGCAAAACAACAGTATGGGATGCAAGGGGCCATTATTCATCACACCACCGATTTATGGGCCACGCCTTGGATGCGGGCCGCTACAGCCTACTGGGGCTCCTGGATCCATGGGGGAGGATGGATGGGGCAACACTATTGGGAACAGTATCGGTTCACCCAGGACAAAACCTTTTTACGGGAGAGGGTCTATCCCTATCTTAGGGAAATAGCGGCCTTTTACACGGATTGGTTGGTGTGGGATGGGGAAAAAGGATACTATATCTCCACGCCGGACACTTCACCGGAGAAC
>JBFOLQ010000463.1:0-5688 GCA_040830145.1 Flavobacteriaceae bacterium
CATGACCTACGATGCCACGGGTGTGAAGGTGGAACAGTCGGCCACCCAAGTTGGACTTTCTTGGAACCTGGCCTTGGGGGGACGGGTATCAAGGTCCGTCAACGGACTGCCCGACGACTATGTACAGGGTTCTTACGCAACCCGGTTCAACAACCCTACCGTGGCCAGTCAAGCCGACCATTTTATCAACAATTATGCAGCGTACATGGATCCAATGTTCAATAGCATCTCAGATGCCCAGGACTATTACCACTTTCTGTACGACCTGAACTTTAACAAGAAGGATGCAGAGATGGATTATTTCAATATTTCGGCCCCTGGAATGAATGAGACTCTAATATTCCACTATTCAACCTCCACGGGTTTTGAGGTCAGGGCCATGAACAATCCCAGGCTGGACATTTCGTTTCAAACGACCCCAGGGGTGAACAGTGCGTATATAAGCTCTTGGACCATAACCAATGAGGATGGCACAAAATATTACTTTGAGGATGTGGAAATCACGCATCGTCAGAACTTAGGTGCGGATACGAACCCCAATGAACTCATGGGTGATGCCAATACCTTCTATGTATCCTCATGGCAATTGACCAAGATAGAGTCTAAGAACGGCAAGGATGTCTTTACCTTCACCTATGAGGATGAGGGATATGTGCACCAAAGCGCCTATGCATCGTCATCCGGATCTGCCACCACGGATATCGAGGACAACCAAACATACTATCTTCCCCCCGCAAATGGGAATTATAGCAACATTACCACTTCCATCAAACAGCGGTACCTGAGCCAAGTATCCCACAATGGCCGAAAAGTGATTGAGCCCATCTATGGTACCCGAAAGGACGTTACCTCCACAGACACCAATTATAGGTTGAAGGCCATAGAGGTCCTGGACTGGGAACTGGACCCCATAATGACCTTTGGTTTCAACAACAATGACTATTTCAATTCCGATGGCCTTACCCCAAACAACATTTTTTCCAACGGAAAGCTGTACCATGATATCAGGCTCAAGCTCAATTCAATAACGGTCAAGGGCAGTGACAATCAGGTATACAAGACCTGGTCCTTTGAATATGACCGGCCCAATGACCTGCCCTCGCGAAATTCCTTTGGCCAGGATTATTTTGGGTATTACAATGGTGCGAACTCCAACACTTCCCTTTTTATGAAATATGAGTCCTCGGGACTGACCTTCGATGGGGCCAATAGGGAAATGGATACCAACTACGGCAAGATAGGCATGTTGAAAAAAATCACCTATCCCACAGGGGGGCACACCGTTTTTAACTATGAAAGCCACGATGAGTACCGCACCACCGTGAGTGAGGGTACCGAAACCGTTCTCAGCAACAGCATAGGTCCATCACACCCCACTACCCCGGGACTCTATACAGACGGTAATGGGCAACTCTGTGATGATGCCTATTTGGCCGATGACCCCAAAATAGTCATAAAGGCCTTTACGGTATTGGAGGACAATGTGTATTCCCTGAACCTTACCTCTACCTCAAACAATGTACAGTTCTTTTTGGTCAAGCCAGTGGTGTCCGCCCAGTACACCAACTATTGTGATTTTTACAATGGACCTCCCCAGAACAACGTCATCAATCCCTTGATAACCTCTGGCACCCATAACGTGTCCCTACAAAAGGGCAAGTACACCACCTTGTTGCTCTTGGGCAAGGATGGTCTTACGGGGGTGCACGGTACCGCCCAGGTCAATATATCCCGGACCTATACCCAATCAACATTTTCCAATGTGGACGTTGGGGGTATGCGCATAGCCAGTATCAATGACTATAGCAAGGATGGGGCACTGGCTATGTCAAAAAAGTATAGTTATGAGGACGACCAAGATAGAAGTACCGGGCATGTGAATTATCGCCCCGTGCTCTTTGACACACGGACGAACCATACCGCCGAGGACAGCAAGGAACAGCTCATCAGGTTTGGCACCTATGCCAAAGGCAGTGAACCTTATGTGGTGTATAACAAGGTTGTTGAGATGAGAACGGATGGCTCGGGAAATGCCCTGGGTGCCACAGAGCACTCGTTCTTTTCGGGACAAAAGGGGATGGTCCCTTACCAGGAAAGCCCCTTTGAGAATTGGTACTTTCCCAGTTTGAAGGTGGGCAGCCCCGCAGTGCGTAAGACAACGGATGGGGATGGCAAGACCTTGGAAGTGGAGCAGTACAATTTTTATGAGACCTTGAATCGTCCGTTCGATGCCAAGTCATTGATAGCCTATGTAGAGGAGGACCACCACCAAAAAATGGTATTCCTAAAGGAACACAATGTGGGCCAGTCCAATTATTTTGTTTCCACTGAGTACCTACCGGCCAATCTATGTTCACCTACATTCAATGGGGACGAGTGCCTGCCTTCAGATGTATATCTGAACCCACAAAACTATGGTTACCATTCGTTTATGGACGCAAAGTACGGGCCTTATTTGGGTCGGGTGGCCAAGAACACAGGGAATTATGGAGGGCCCAACTTCCACAAAAAAGAAGCTTTTTTCTATGATGCCAGTGGCAATGCCCTTCCATCAGTAACCACAGAGGAGACCACCCTCTATGACCATGCGGAAAGCAGTCCCAAGTACCTTCCCCGCAAAAAGACGGTCACGGATAGTTATGGGGATGTTGTGGAGACCACCCTGTATTACCCCCATGATCAAGTGGTAACAGGCTCTACGGACCTTCTGGCCAAGAACAACCTAGTGGAAGTGGTCAAGAGCACTACCGTGCGCAACCCTGGTACTTCCGGGGCCCTGGAACCTGAGCGGGTAGAGCGGTCCTACGGATTGTTCGGTGATGCTGTATTGCCCACTGAAATAGGTGTTGCAAAAGGAGGTGTGACCCTTGAGAACCGCGCCGTCTTTGACTTTTACAATGATGGTAATATACGACAGTCCAAAAAGGCGGACGGCCCCAACACCTATTACGTTTGGGGGTATTCCAAGGAACATCCCATAGCCAAGATATAAATCTTTGGTACAGATGGGGTCACTACGGCGATACAACAAAAAATTGATACGGCGGTAACGGCCTCTAATGCGGATGATGATCGTACCCAGGGAGGTAATGGTAAGGAGGGTGCCCTACGAACGGCCTTGGAGGCCCTACGTGTGGCCCTGCCCGCCGATGCCCTGATGACCGGCTATACCTATGACCCCCTGATTGGGGTGACCAGCATCACCGATGCGAGGGGCTATACCACCTACTATGAATACGATGGGTTCAATCGTTTAAAGGCCATCAAGGATGCCAGTGGCCTGCTGATGGAGGATTACCGGTACCATTACAAGAACCAACAATAAGCAGTAATATAAGTACAATATATCAGGAATGGCCCTGCCCATTTCTGGACCTATGTCATACACCATGAAAAACCATATCAGCCTTTTGACCCTTTTTGCCTGTGGCCTACTCTGGTCACAACAGCAGACCAATGACCAATATATCAATATGGGCGGTCCCGATGTATACCATGGGAACCAGACCTTTTTTGGTGACGAAAATGCGGGGATCTCCTTTAACAGTAACCAGACCTATTCCATTGGCAGCGGGTCAGTGACCGTGGCGCCCTCCATTTTCCACAGTGAACGTTTCGGGGCCACTATTGGGGGCACTTTGAGCTATAACGTTCCCATGGCCGATGGCACCTATACGGTGCGCACCTACCACAACGAGCTGTACTTTGGGGTCAACCCCACGGCCCCTGCGGCCACTACGGGCCAACGTGTCTATGACATCACCGTGGAGGGCGTGCTGAAGGTCGATGATTTTGACCTGTTCACGGCCAACCGCAACCAGCCCTATGTGCACACCTTTGAGAACGTTTCGGTGAGCGGGGGCGTGCTGACCATTGATCTGGCGGCCTCGGTACAACGGGCCCAGATATGCGGGTTCTCCGTAGAGGGTCCCAATGGCACCCATTATTACAATGCCGGGGGCCAGCAGAACGTGGTGCTCAACGGGAACACCTTTGTGGGCGACAAGGACCTGGGGCGCAGTGCCTCGAACGTCTTCACCAATACGGCGGCCAGCAGTGAGGCACTGTTCCAACGTGAACGTTACAGGACGGGCAGTTCCGACAGGCTGTCGTATTCCATCCCCGTGGCCAACGGCACCTATACGGTGACCACCCTGCACAACGAGCTGTGGTTCGGCAAGCATGCCAGTGCCCCGGCCGCAGGTCCGGGCAAGCGGGTGTTCCACATTGATGTGGAGGGCAACAGGGAAGTGACGGACTTTGACATATACCAACAGGGGAACAGCGATCATTCCAATGTAATGGCGGGCATATCGGTAAGTGATGGGAAACTGGACATAGACTTAGTGGCAGTATCGGACAACCCCCAGATATGTGGGATAGCGATAGAGGGCCCTGAGAACCATTACATCAATGTGGGGGGCAGTACAAGCGCTACGTACAATGGCAAGCAATACCTTGTAGAGGACGATGTGCTGTTCAACAGCAACTCCCACCTGACCTATACCCATAACATTGTGAATGCCGATCTGTTGGAATCCGAGCGGTATGCCTCCACGGGGAACCTGGAGATAGGGGTGCCCGTGGAAAATGGTTTTTATACGGTGAAGACCTACCATAACGAACTTTGGTTCGGGGTGCATGCCTCGGCGGCTCCCTTTCAGGACGACCAACGTATGTTCGATATAGAACTGGAGGGCACCGTGGTGCAGCAGGGCTTTGACCTGTACGACCATTCGGTAAATGGAGCGATTACCCCCACGGTACGTACCTTTCAGGATATTGAGGTGACCGATGGGCAATTGGATTTGGCATTAAGGCGCATTACGGGCAAGGACAACCCCCACCTACATGGGTTGGCAATCCTTAAACAGGATGGCGTCATAGGCCCTGGGGAAGGACCGGAGGAGCCATTGGCCTATACCACCCATTCCCTGAGCGATGAGAACTATGTAATGACACGTACCTACCATGCTCCCATGTCCAGTTTTGTCCCTGTAAATGAGCAGGATGTGTTGGAATCCGTTACCTATTATGATGGATTGGGGCGCCCCATGCAACAGTTGGGCATTAAGATGGCCGGGGACAAGGACCATGGGGCCAAGGACTTGGTGGCCCCTGTGGGGTATGACAGTTTTGGCCGTATGGACAAGGAATGGCTGCCTTATGAGGCCACTACCGGGACCCTGGGCCATTTCAGGACAGGGGCCGAGGCCGCTGCCAGAAGTTGGTACCATACCACCTATGCCCCTGATTTTTCCACTATGGATGCCACCACGGCCAATGCCTATTCCGAAAAGGAATTGGAGATATCCCCTCTCAACAGGGTGCTGAAACAGGCCGCCCCGGGCGAGGCTTGGAAAATGGATGGGGGCCATGAGATTGAATTTGAATACAGGGCCAATACCCATGATGCCAGTAATGTGGCCAAGCCTGAAAATGACAATGTTCGCCTCTACAGGGTGTCCACCGTCCTTGCGAACGGCATCTATACGCCCACCCTACAAAACGCCACCACAACCACAGCAAAATATTATGCGGCCGGGGAACTGTTCAAGAACGTGACCAAGGATGAGAACCATACCTCCGGGAAATTACATTCCATGGAGGAGTTTGTGGACAAAAAGGGCCGTACAATCCTTAAAAGGACCTATGCCATGGTCGGTGCGTCGGTGACCGCCCATGACA
>JBFOLQ010000464.1:0-2986 GCA_040830145.1 Flavobacteriaceae bacterium
TTATAAACGTACGGATAATGGGGTACATCGGTTGGAAGACCTGGGTGAGATTTGCTTGGAGGCCCAACACTATGAAACGGCCATAGAGCTCTTTGAATTCATAAGGGAGAACACCCCTGACCCCATTTCACGATTGAACGCACAACTCAACCTTATTGATATTGACCTGATCACCAAAGGGGAGAAAATCCATGAAAAGGCCCAAAAAAGATATGTGGAGCACATGGCAGCGTATGGCTATGCCCCCCAAAGTCTCCAATTGCAGGTAGCCTATGCCAATTTTCTTGCTTTTCAACTGGGCAATGCACAAGAGGCCATTGACATTTTAGACAAAAGTCTGGAAATGCCTTTGAACGCACACGGCGAGGCCGCCATAAAATTGGCCTTGGGAGATATCCTGGTCTTTGATCAAAGATTCAATCAGGCCCTTATCCATTTTACCCAAGTACAGAAAAGGCTCAAAAATGATGTGTTGGGACAAAATGCCCGTTACAAGGTTGCCCAAACCAGTTTTTATAAGGGTGATTTTGATTGGGCGTTCACCCAACTAAAGGTACTTAGGGGCTCTACCTCCCAACTCATTGCCAATGATGCCATGCAATTGAGCCTCCTTATTTCAGACAATTCGTTGGAGGATTCCACACAAACGGCCCTAAAAAAATATGCCAGGGCAGACCTGATGGCCTATCAGGGTAAGGTTCCGGAGGCCTTGGATATCCTAAATGATATTTTGGAGAACCACAAAGGTGAAAAGATAGAGGATGAGGCCTTATTGCGGCAAGGGGAACTTTTGGAAGCCCAAGGCAATTTAGATGCCGCCCGTTTCAACTTTCTCAAAATCACTGAATTTTACGGTGATGGCATTTTGGCCGACGATGCCCACTTTGCCCTGGGAGAACTCTACCGCAACAAGCTCAACCAACCCAAAAAAGCCCAAGAGCACTACGAAAAAATTATCTATAATTACCAAGACAGTTATTACTACCCCCATGCCCGAAGGTATTTTAGGCGTTTACGCGGTGATAAGGTAGGGGAATTATGATAACTTAAAGTATGGAGAATTCCCTACCGCCGATAGTAAACATCAATGATGTGATTTCTTTTTCGAAGAAGAGGCAGATATTATGGATTGACGCCCGAAATCCCAACAAAACCCTAGGTAATGCCACGTATTCCACATCTACTATACCATCTGTTGATTTAGATACCCAACTTTCCGATAGTAAGAAAAACCTAGCGGATGGTGGCAGGCATCCATTGCCCAATATAGCTGACTTTATATCCCTCTTAAAAGACTTAGGCATCTCTTCAAACAGCCATGTAGTAGTTTTTGATGATACATTTGGCGCTAATGCCGCTGCTCGATTTTGGTGGATGATGAAGTCAGTAGGGCATCAAAAAGTATACGTTCTCAATGGAGGAATCAGGGAAGTCGATAGCATTTATACGCTAATGGACCCCAAACCCAGCCGGAAACAAAAACCCGAAAAACACCAAGTACACAAATGGATGCTCCCCATTGCCCATATGGATGAAGTGGAACGATATGCCCAGGAAAAAAACCATATTGTTGTGGATGTTCGTGACCCCGAACGCTTCAAAGGAATCCATGAACCCATAGATCCAATAGCTGGCCATATTCCAGGGGCCATAAATATTCCCTTTAAAGAAAACCTAGACGGGAATGGGCTATTTCTTCCCCCCGACCAACTTCGGGAAAAGTACAATGATGCTTTTGGTGGAGTCACCTCAGAGAACATTATTTTTCATTGTGGGTCCGGGGTCACAGCCTGCCACTCCCTCTTGGCACTTGCCTATGCAAACCTTAAAATACCCAAACTGTACGTGGGGTCTTGGAGCGAATGGAGCCGAAATAAAAAATCAATTGCAAACGACTGAACGGTCCCGGCCCCTTAAAACAAGTAGCTCGTCACTGCCCACACCTAATTTTATTTATATGGAATCGTCTCCAAAAGATGTGTAATGGCCCGTAACCGGGCATTCGATTTTTTATTGGCGTCAATCACTTCCCATGGGGCATGTTCCGTATGGGTCTCCTTCAGCATCTTGGTCTCATACGAAGTATAATCGTCCCAAAGGGCCTGTGCCTTTTCATCCACAGGGGTCATCTTCCAGCGCTTCAATGGACTATCCTTGATTTCCTCAAACCGTTTGGCCTGTTCCTTTTTTGAAATGGAAAAATAGAGCTTAATGAGGTAGGTGTCTGACTGGATCAACATTTTCTCAAAATCATTGACCTGGAACATAAAAATGGCGTACTCCTTTTCAGAACAAAAATTGTTGACAGGCTCAACCACGGCCCGGTTATACCAACTCCTATCAAAAAATGCAATTTCCCCGGGCTTGGGCAATTGATTCACGTACCGTTGAAAAAACCACTGTTTGCGTTCATCATCGGTTGGTATGTTGAGGGCCACTACCCTAAAGTGTCTAGGATTGATGTATTCGGTTATCCGCCGAATGGCCCCTCCTTTGCCGGCCGCATCCCTCCCCTCGAAAAGGACAACAATCTTTTTATCGTTCTTGATCACCCAATTTTGCAACTTGATCAGTTCCCTTTGCTTATCCCTTAACCCATGGATATATCTTACCTCCTCCAGAGCCCCATTTACATCTATCTTCTTCTTTCTCATAAGGGCGGCAAGGCCAATTTTTGAATTGAGCAGGGCAATATCTTCCTCAGTCATTGCAATATCCTTCATGTTCTACGTATTAAATCGTCTTTTATCAGTTTAAGGGGCTACATTGTCCTAAATATCAATTTGGACCACGCTTCTATGATAGCGCATGATCACATTGGGGTCTGGTAATAGTGAAATTCCGGATTCCCCTTTCCCCGGATAATCAAATTGCGACAGCACGTACCGCATGCTCTCAAGTCTAGCCCGTTTTTTGTCGTTTGTCTTCACAATGATCCAGGGGCTAAAATTGGTATGGGTCTTGCTGAACATCTGCTCCTTGTAAA
>JBFOLQ010000465.1:0-6181 GCA_040830145.1 Flavobacteriaceae bacterium
GTGGCGAAACGCATTATGAGCCAACCCTTTCAAGAGACCCAAATAGACCGTGATATTGCCAAGGACGGTACTATTTTTAGGGTATTTGATCCCTCAGAGGGCATCAATGGTTCCAGGACCTCGTATTTCCATCAATCCATCGGGGGGTATCACGCTGCCAAACCTGCTGGGATGCAGGATTTGTTTGAGTATCAAATCTACAAGGGGAACACCGAAATCTTGAACATGCTCAATGTCCGATATGTGGTCCAACAAAATGCCGAAGGGGGGCGGTACGCTGCATTAAACACCAACGCCAATGGGAATGCTTGGTTTATAGAAAGCTTGCAGCAGGTTACCACGGCCGATGGGGAAATCAGTGCACTGGATTCACTCAATACCAAAAAAAATGCAGTGGTCAACACTTCAGAGTTTACAGGCATAAACCGTTTTGACTTTCAAGTGGATTCCCTAGCTTCCATTTCCCTGGTTGATTACCAACCCAACCAATTACGGTATGAATCCACAAACCCAAACGCAGGGATTGCCGTTTTCTCGGAAATGCACTATCCCCATGGTTGGAATGCATATGTCGATGGTAAAAAAACTGATCATTTTAAGGTCAATTATGTACTGAGGGCACTGCGTGTTCCTGAGGGTAAGCATACCATTGAATTTAAGTTTGAGCCCGAAGTAATAAAAAAGGGGAGTACTATCTCCTTAGCCGGTTCCATTGCCTTGGGGCTCATTGTACTGGCTAGTTTGGGCCTTAAATTTTGGCAAGGGCGCAACAAAAACGAGGGAAGTTGAAAAAAGTCTTAATTATCGCGTATTACTGGCCTCCAGCAGGCGGACCAGGAGTACAGCGATGGTTGAAATTTGTCACCTATCTGCCTCAATTTGAAATTGAGCCTATTGTATACATCCCACAAAACCCCCATTATCCCATTAAGGATACTTCGTTTGAAAGTGAGGTTCCCGAGCATACCAGAATCCTTAGGGGAAAAATTTGGGAGCCGTATGCCATGGCCAAATTTATTTCCAGAAAAAAGACCCAACGCATCAGCTCTGGAATCATCACAGAAAAAAAACCTTCGGTTCTTGAGAAAATAATGCTATGGATCAGGGGCAACTTTTTTATTCCGGACACCCGAAAGTTTTGGGTGAAACCATCAGCTAGGCTATTGACTGATGTCATCATTGCCGAAAAAATTGAAACGGTCATCACAACAGGACCGCCTCACAGTGTCCATCTCATAGGAAATACATTGAAACAGGCACTGGGCGTTAAATGGATAGCTGATTTTAGAGACCCTTGGACAACTATCGGTTACCACAAAAAGTTACAATTGACCAAAAGGTCAGCACAAAAACACCGCAATTTGGAAAGCATGGTGCTCCATAATGCTGACCAACTCATTACTACGAGTTATATCACCCGGGATGAATTTTTAAAAAAGACCAAGACCCCGATAACCGTCATTACCAACGGGTATGACGGGGAGGTATCCAATGGGCAGCCCCCCAATGGGCATTTTACCATTTCCCATATTGGTTCCCTATTAAGCGCCAGAAACCCCATTGGACTATGGACCGCCCTTTCTGAATTGATACGGGAAAATGCTGATTTCAAAGAAAGCCTTCGACTTCAACTTGCCGGAGTGGTAAGTGAATCAGTGTTGTTTTCATTACGTGAACATGGTCTGAATGGGCATACGGAGGTTATGGGTTATTTGCCGCACGCGAAGGCAATTGATCTGCAGCGAAAATCGCAAATTCTACTCCTTATCGAGATTGACTCCCCTATGACCAAAGGTATTATTCCTGGTAAGTTGTTTGAGTATATGGCTGCCAAGAGACCTATTCTGGCCATTGGCCCTGGGGGATGGGATGTTCACCACCTCATAACAGAAAACCGTGCAGGCCATGTTTTTACCTATGCAGAACATAGAGAAATCAAGAAACAATTGCTATCCTGGTTTCAAGAATATAAGGGTAAAGGCTTACATTTGGATTCCCCTGATATTGTTAGGTACCACAGAAAGGCACTTACCGGGCAATTGGCCAAATTGATCTAAGAACGTATTCCAATGGGAATTGTACGCAAACAGTCGTTTAGCAACATGCTCATCACCTATACCGGATTTGTGTTCGGGGCTGTAAACACCCTTTTTCTCTACACAAATCTTATGAGTGACGAACATTACGGCCTCATTAATTTTATTCTCTCAGCCGCGATGGTACTTATGCCCCTTATGGCCTTTGGTGTACACAATGCCATGGTAAAGTTTTATAATCGGTTTGTGGGCACCCCGGATGAAAATGCCTTTTTGACCCTGATGCTTTTATTGCCTTTGGGGCTTATAATTCCCTTGACCCTCTGGGTTCATATTACATATGATGCCATCGCCCAGTTTTTGTCCAGACAAAATGAAATCGTGGGAAATTATGTATGGCACATAGTTCTGGTCGGTGTGGCAATGGCGTACTTCGAGATTTTTTATGCCTGGGCACGGGTACACCTAAAATCAGTCTTTGGGAATTTCATGAAAGAACTTTTCTGTAGGGTAGGGGTGGCCATTCTTTTGGTGTTACTTTATTTTAAGATTATTGATGTTCCCGCTTTCATCAATTTATTGGTAGGTATTTATCTTTTAAGGACCATCGTTATGAAACTTTATGCCTACGCCATCAAACGTCCTGTGCTTACTTTTGCCTTTCCAGGGAACAGCAAGGAAATCTTCACGTACAGTGCCCTACTTATTATAGGAGGCTCGGTGGCCACTATCTTATTGGAAATCGATAAGGTGATGATCAACAATTTCATCCCCTTGGAAAATGTGGCCTTTTACAGTGTTGCCAGTTTTATGGCCATTGCTATCGCGGTTCCCGCAAGGGCAATGCACCAAATTACATATCCCCTGACTGCCAAATTGTTGACCCAGGGAACAGGGCAAGAGCTAAAAGTACTCTACCAAAAAAGCTCCTTGACCCTTTTTATTGCATCGGGTATATTGTTTTTACTGATATTGTTAAATCTTCACGATATATATCTCTTGATTCCAGAAACCTATTCAGCTGGTTTCACAATTGTCTTTTGGATCGGTTTGGCCAAAGTATATGATTCGCTCCTTGGCAACAACAATTCCATCCTCTATAATTCAAAATACTATAAAACGGTTTTGTTGTTCGGTGTTTTCCTGGCCATGCTTACCATAGCATTAAACCTATGGTTGATTCCAAAGTTTGGGCTCAAGGGGGCTGCGATAGCTAGTTTCATGGCCTTTGCCATCTATAACTCCATGAAGCTATGGTACGTGCATAAAAAGTTTCACATACACCCCTTTACCAAGGAAACCTTTAAGGTACTTTCCCTTTTAGCCTTGGTTGCCATATTGTTCTTTCCCTTACAGTTTCCCTTTCATCCATTGGTCAACATAGTACTCAAGGGCCTTTTAATGGCAGCAATGTATTTGGGACTTTTATATCGTTTTAAAATATCGGAGGATGTAATGGGATTACTCTCTAAATTTTTAAAAAGGTAAACCCCGCAGCGGACGAATCCACCACGGGGTTAAACAACTAACCAACCTAAAAACTAATCTTAATATCTTCTTGATTCCGTGCTTCTGGCCTGTGCCGTTGCAGACCTACTGCTGCGTCGAGGGGTCCTTTTCACTTCTTTGGACCGCGTACCCCTAGCCGGGGCCTTGGTCATTGACCTTCCATTTGAACGCTGGGTAATTGACCTGTGGCTACTCCTATTCAAGGGTTTTTTATAGCTACTGGTACTCCGGGTCACGGTTCGTTTCCTTGGTGTACGGGATACCGTACTATTGGTGGTGACCTTTCTGGTCGATCGCGTTACCGCTGGGGTTGAACTGGTCCTCCCTCTCTTATAGGTACTACGCTGTATGGAAGATTTGGTTCCATTTGCGGCCCTGGCACGCCTATTTATTCGTTGTCTCGAAACGTCGCGATTGTTTTGGGCAACCGCTCTCCTAGTAGTGGTTCGCTCCACACTGCGCGGTGTGTTCCGGTTGGAACGTACCGTAACCCTTTTATCATTTCTATACACCCCATGCCTTTTATGGCTCCTATTGTATTTATAAGGCCTTCCCACTTTGGCATATGCAGGACGATGGTTGTATCGGTAAGGCCTGTAATATGTATAGCGTACAGGGCTGTAAAATCTTCGATAAGGCCTGTTGAATACCAAGCAAAGACCAAGGGTAGGTCGTACAAAGAACCTATGGAAAGGTCGGTATACATAATACCTATTGTATACATTGATATATCCCGTATGGTAATCATAAAATCCATTGGGGCCATAGTATACAATCATATTGCCCATACGATGCACCCTCCCGTTGCGATACGTGACATGCACTCTTCCAATCTGGGAAACACGTCCATAAAAATCATAATATACAGGGACGTTCTCCACTTGAATAACCGCTCCATAATCATCGTACTGGGCGTAGGGACTATAATCATAGCCATTGTTGAAGGTGACCCGTCTCCCACGACGATCCAAATAACGATCTATATAAAAATCAAATTCACCATCAGGATACACCGAGAATGTAATACCATCCTCAACAAAGATGAAAGAGTTGCCATAGTAAGCATTGCGTACCACAACCTTATCTTCTTTTGTCTCACCGGCCATGGCACCTGTGGTGCCCAACACGAAGGCCATCATTAGGAATACCAATTTTTTCATGATGTAAGGTTTTAGACCTGCCATTGGCAGGTGGGTTATGAAGGCAACCATTTGCATTCGCAATATGATATACAAACAGCGTGCCACAAAATGAAATCAATACTAATACAGTGTAATACAGGTAATTAAATTACCTTTTTAACGTGAAGTGCCCACTGAATTCCTTGGTTTCACCATCTTCGAGAAATACAATTCTGAACCAATAGTCTGAAGAAGGCAGTCTAGATCCCTTAAAGGTACCATCCCACTCAAAATCCTTGTCAGGTGTTTGAAACATGAGCTTTCCATAACGGTCAAAGATGGATACTTCCAGGCGGGCAAGTGTTTCCACACCAATGATTTTCCAAGTATCGTGAATACCATCCCCATTGGGTGTAAAGAATCGGGGGAAGTCCACTACGGTTATCTTTTCAACCAGTTCACCACAACCATGTATATCCCTGACCGTTATGGTATGTTCCCCGGGCAATACATTCCTGAAAATGTTTGAGGATTGAAAAATTCCGTCATCCAACCTATACTCATATTCCCCTTTTCCGACCACTGTAACCTCCAACACATTATTCTCCGCGAAGGTTTTACTGATTTTTTTTATTGTGACCGCTACAGGGATGTACGACCCAATCACCAGGGTTTCCTCATAAATCCGGCAACCAGACGCCCTATTGGTAATCTCTACGGTGTACACTCCTATTTTATCAACGATAAGTTTTGAATCATGGGCTCCCTCTATGCGGTTTTCAGGTAGATGGCCACTCCCAAAAAACCAAGCGAAATCATATTCATCCAAACTATGTCCGGTGTCCATGATTGGGAGGGGTTGCATGGGGTTGCCATTCCCATCAAAACAAATGACATAGCGGTCTTCCAAATTAGATTTATCAACCGAAAGTACTTTTACCGGTATGGGAACTATTTGGGGGCATTTACCATTCTTAAAATATATCCTGACGTAAACGGTCTGTTCATCCTTAACGGTATTGATAAAGCTTTTCGGGTTAGATATGGTTTCATCATTCCCAGCTTCCGCATCCTCCTTTGTCAGGTAGTATGTGAAGGTCAGGGAGTTTGCATCCAACCCATTCAAGATATGTTCTTCACGTAAGGTTAGGTCAAATTCATCAAACCCATCACGATCGGTCTCACATTCCTCAATGGGTGGAGGGTCTTTCCGTATCTGGGGATAAAGAGTGGTCCTAAGCTGAAGTGTGGTTTGTGAACTACACCCTTTTTGGGTCGTTGCCACCACATATAGCAATACCTCCAACGTCTGGGGCACATAACTTTCGGGGTCTTCAATGGGGTTTTCAGTGTCTATGTCATTTTCATTTTCATAAAAAGTAAGGGTAAGTCCTGTATTCCCCTGGGTAATCTGATCTCTACTATTGCGCAGGTCATATGTGGCACCGACTTCATCGTGGCACTTTTCCAATAGACCGGGCTCAAGCAATGGATTGTTGTGCACCACCAGCTGAA
>JBFOLQ010000466.1:0-3641 GCA_040830145.1 Flavobacteriaceae bacterium
CAATTTATCCGTACGATGAGCAGGTCATAGACGGTCGTGGCGAGGTATGGCCCACCATGGGACCACCTTGCACATTCACAACTAAAAAAAGGGTGATTTATTATGTCCCAAGGTCGATTTCCTCCCCTATTTTCAATCCAAAACGCTTTCTAAAAAGATATACGAAAAAATAGAGGATAGGGGTGTCAAGAAAAGCAATCATCACCTTAAACAAAAAGCCACTTATGATTAAGCCCGTAAACCGCTCCCAAGCTATCTCCCCAAAGCTGCACAATAGTAGGACTACGGTAAAGGTGTCTATGAACTGGGAGGAAAAGGTTGAAAAATTATTTCTCAACCACAGGTATCGCCCCTTGGTGAGGCGTTTCCAAAAATGGTAGAGCTGTATATCCACAAACTGGGCCAATAGGTAAGCCATCATGGAGGCAAAAACGGCCACAATGGTATTGCCAAAGACATCCTTGAACTTGGTATCATCCACTGGGGACCAATCGGTGGCCGGAACCGCAGCGGCCGTATATACAATGGCCAAGGAAAAAAAGGAGGCAAAGATACCCGCGATCACCACTTGATTGGCCTTCTTTTTGCCGTAGATTTCCGAAATCAGATCGGTAATCAAAAAGGTAATGGGATAGGGCAATATACCAACGGACACCTCAAACAGGGGCGCCCCGAACACGGTAATATCGCCAAAGGGACTCCAAAAAAAGAATTTTTGGAAAATCAGATTGGAGACCACCAGGGAGGTTATGAACAGTGCGGCCAGATACAAATAAATCTTAAAGGCCCATTTTCGATCTTGCGGTTGCATGCCTATTTGATATTCAAATCAAAGGGCAAACGGGCTTGTATACCCTTTTTGCCACGGTTAGGCTTTAATTGTTGCATTACTTGGTAAGCCTCTTCCCCAAATTCCCTTTGAATCCAGGATGCCCGCATACCGGCCCCACTGCCTTCCAAATCCTCCAATAGGCGTTCCAGGCCCGTTTTGTACCTGGGCAATCGTTTGATTCCATAACTTTCCATATCGGCCATGTCTGCGGCGGCCTCTATGGCATCTTCCAAAGTACCCAGTTCATCAACCAATCCCAGTCGGTGTGCCTCCACTCCACTCCACACACGGCCTTGGGCAATACTGTCCACTTCGGCCACCGTCATTCCCCGACCCTGCGCCACACGATCCAAAAAAGTGCCGTACACTTCCTCTATGCCCTCCTTGACCACTTTTCTAAACCCATCTGACATCGGCTCAAAAAAGGAATAGTCAATCGAATTTTTGTGCGTACCCACTTGTTCGGCGTTGATTCCAATATCTTCCGCCAGGCCATGTACGTTCGGAATGGTACCAAAAACCCCAATGGAACCGGTGATGGTGGTAGGCTCTGCAAAAATCTTATGGGCCCCAACAGCAATATAATATCCTCCCGAAGCTGCCACATTACCCATGGATACCACCAAGGGTTTCTCTTGCTTTAGAAGTTCAAGGCCCCGCCATATAATATCCGAGGTAAGTGCATTTCCCCCTGGGGAATTTACACGAAGGACCACCGCCTTTATCCTGTCATCATCACGCACCCGACGAATGGCCCTGAGCATCATTTCCTGACCTATGTATTCCTGGTTGCCCTCACCGTACAATATATCCCCTTGGGCATAGATGACCGCCACCTTGTCCTTTCCAGTGCGCAGTTTCTTGAGATTCGACTTTTTGGTATAATCGTTGAGGGAAACGTAATTGATTCTCCCATCGGCATCCAACCCTAGGGCATGCCGTAATTTTTCCTCATATTCATCGTGAAAAAGGGTCCCATCGATCAATCCTGTCCTTACCGCATATTCGGGAGTCCTTCCCCCAAGGGTATCAGCAATGGCATTCAGTTGCGTTACATCCATATGACGGGACTCCGATATCCCGTTGACCACACTCTTCCAAACCGATGACAGGAGTTCCTTTATTTGGTCTCTATTGGCCTCGCTCATTTTATCCTCCAAAAAGGGTTCCACGGCACTTTTGTACTTGCCATGGCGAACCACTTCCATCTTAATCCCTGTTTTTTCTTGGAATTCTTTGTAAAAAAGTACCTCTGAAGAAAGCCCCTTAAAATCCATGGCCCCCACGGGGTTTAAAAAAATGGAGTCGGCAACACTGGCCAAATAATAGTCCTTTTGCAAATAGTAATCCCCATATGCATATACAAACTTGCCACTCTGCTTAAAATCCTCCAAGGTCTTTCTGATGGATTGTGTCTGGGCCCAACCGGCCATCAAAAAATTTTCACTGAGACTAATGCCCCTTATGTTCCCATCATTTTTTGCCACTTCAATGGCATGTAAAATCTCATCAAGTCCTTGGGATTGCTGCATCATAAGGCCAAAAGGGTCTACCTCATCATTGCCCACGTAATCGGCCAAGGGCAATTGAAATTGTAGTTCCAAAACTGAATCTTCCTTAATGGAAATGGCATCATCCGTACTCCCGAGGATACTCACAAAGACCATGAACATGATGAAAAGGATGCCAAAGGCAATCAAACAACCTAAAATGGCCGCCAAAAGGTTTCTTAAAAATCGCACTCGTTAAAATTTTGTTGATAATCTCCCGACAAAGATAGACAATGTACCGCTTTGGAATCCGTTCAACACCCTATAACCCCATGTGCAGTGTGGCCAGACCCACTGTTTTTTGTTATTTTGACGGAACCTTTGTCCTATGCATACCATATATCTTTCTTTGGGCAGTAACCTTGGCCATCGCCATAAAAATTTGCAAAAGGCCATTTTTGGCCTTAACAATGGCATTGGCACCATAACGGCCGTTTCAAGAATCTATGAAAGTGCCTCTTGGGGCTTTGATTCCAGTGACTTTTTAAACGCCAGTGTGGAACTGCAAACCACCCTCTCCCCCCCCGAATTGATGCAACGCATCTTAGCGGTTGAGGAGCAATTGGGACGCGTTAGGGACCCTATGGATGGGTATATGGCCCGAACCATTGATATTGATATTCTATATTACGACACAGAGGTCATTGCCACGAAATCAGTATTGATTCCGCACCCTAAAATTGGCCAACGCCTTTTTGTATTGAAGCCCTTGGCCGACATTGCCCCACAATTTTATCATCCTGTACTAAAAAAGGATACCCGAAACCTAATACAACAGTGCAAGGACCACATTGTGCCCAAAAGGATGGCCGAACGGCTTTTTTTGAACAAGGAGGCTCTTTTTTCCCATATACAGTTCATTTCCTTTGAAGGGAACATAGGGGTGGGAAAAACAACCTTGGCCACCCGTTTTGCACATGAATTTAACGCCAAACTGGTATTGGAGCGGTTCGCGGACAATCCCTTTTTGCCTAATTTTTACAAAGATCCCGATCGGTACGCCTTTCCCTTGGAAATGTCATTCCTAGCCGAACGTTACCAACAGTTTGCGGATGACACCACACAATTTGATCTATTTAAAAGTTTTATGGTGAGCGACTACGATATACATAAATCACTCATTTTTGCCAAGGTTACCCTCCAAAACGATGAGTTTGAGCTATATCGCAAGTTGTTTAGAATGATGTACCAACAGGTAAAGAAACCGAAGATCTATGTCTTCCTGTACCAAACGGTGGAGCGTTTGTTACAGAACATCA
>JBFOLQ010000467.1:0-4244 GCA_040830145.1 Flavobacteriaceae bacterium
ATATTACCCGAGACCAAGGGAAAGACCTTGGAAGAATTAGAAGCTGAATTGATAAAATAATGAGTTATATACAAAATCCAATACTGAAAGGCTTTAATCCAGATCCATCCATTTGCAGGGTAGGGGATGATTATTATATCGCCACATCGACCTTCGAATGGTTCCCTGGGGTACAAATCCATCATTCCAAGGACCTTAAAAATTGGAAATTGGTAGCAAGGCCCCTCAACAGGGATTCACAATTGAATATGAAAGGAATCACAGATTCCTGAGGTGTTTGGGCACCCAGTCTGACCCATGATAACGGTAGCTTCTACCTTGTTTTTAACAACGTGAAATGGTTTGATGGAGTATGGAAAGACACGCCAAATTATATGGTTACCACTACCGATATCTTGGGCGACTGGAGCGAGCCGATTTATCTGTCGTCCAGAGGTTTCGATGGTTCGCTGTTCCATGATGCGGATGGAAAGAAATGGTACGTCAGTATGCTTGTTGACCACCGAAATGGCAAGTTTTTTGGTGGAATTGAAATGCAGGAATACGATTCTGGTCAAAAGAAATTGATCGGCAAGGTCCATTATATAACGAAGGGGACCGAGTTGGGTCTTACCGAAGGCCCGCATTTATATAAAAGAGGTGATTACTACTACATCGTGTTGGCGGAGGGCGGTACGGAGTATGGGCATGCGATGAGCATAGGTAGAAGCACCTCTATTTTCGGACCTTATGAATTCCATCCCGAAAATCCCCTTGTATCCGCGGCCGATGATAAAAACAACGTCCTTCAAAAGGCAGGTCACGGGGAGTTGGTACAGACCAAAAATGGGGACTGGTATACGGTCTTTTTGGTCGGAAGACCGCTTACAACACATGGGAATTGCACATTGGGTCGCGAAACCGCCATCGAGGAGGTGGTTTGGCGCGATGGTTGGCCTTGGTTGAAGAGTGGAGGTAGGATTCCCAGGGAAAGGATTCCAATGTCAAAGCTTCCGGAGCAGACATTTACCGAATCCAACGAGCTGGTTGTATTCGACAACGGGCAAATACCCATTGACTTTCAATCATTACGGATACCCATCTCACCAGACTGGTGCAGTCTTAGTGCAAGAAAAGGATTTTTAAGACTCTATGGAAAGGAATCATTGACCTCTCTCCATAACCAAAGTCTTTTGGCCAGGAGAATCCAGGATTTTCATGTAGTGGTCAGTACGGAACTCGAGTTCCATCCCACGAACATCCATCATATGGCCGGTTTGGTCTTTTATTACAATGCAGGTCATTATCATTATGCCTGTATCACCTCAAATTCCGATGGCACCAAAAAATATTTAAGCGTCATCTCTTCCGATAACTACAAAATGAGCTTTCAAGATGAATTGGAAGATATCACCTCTTATGATTCCATTGTACTGCGAGGTGAAATGGACCGGGACCAACTTCAATTTGAATACAGTACGGATGGCGTGAATTTTAAGAATATGGGCCACGAATTGGATGCCGCTATACTCTCAGACGACCACGTAAGAAATGGCAGGAGTCGATATCGGCCTGCATTCACAGGAAGTTTTGTTGGAATATGCTGCCAAGATCTGGAAATGAACACGCACTATGCGGATTTTAAATGGTTTGAATACAAAGAAATCAACACCCAATGAAGATGAGTTTTATCGTTGCAAAAAAAGTCCATCAAAAGAAATTGAAAAAAAAGGCATTTTCCCTTATCCTAATGTGCATAGGGGCGGGGTATGCCCAAGAAAACAACACAAGCTTTGACTGGTCAGGCTATGAAAGGTGGGAAAATGAAACTATCTATTCCAAAACATACGTAGTGGACCAAAAACATGCGGATGCTTCCGACACCAATGACGGATCCTCGGAAAAACCCTTAAAGACCATCAACAGGGCCGCTGAATTGGCAAAAGCCGGAGAACGGGTTTTGGTGTATGGTGGGGTGTACCGGGAAACCATCTTTCCGGCAAGAGGTGGTGAGTCCAATAGTAAAATGATCTCTTATGAGACAGCACCCGGAGAGGATGTCGTGGTTAGTGGCTCCAAAATTTTAGGTGTAAACTGGGAGCAACGAAAGATATATACTGATGTCTTAAAAGATACCAGCCTGACCTATACCTGGTCGAGAAAAGTATGGGTGACGACCATACCCGATTCTTTTTTTGAAGATGGATATTTCCCTTTGAAGCAGCCTAATATCTTACCTGAAGAACATAAGCTCATGCCCTGGGCAAAGCTGGTCAAGAAAATTTCCCCCTATACGTCCACCAGAGGTTTGCTATTTCAAAACGGGAAACGCATGGTGCAATTGGAGGATTATGGGGATTTGACCCGTATTCCCGGCTCTTTTTGGGTCGATGTCGATGGAAAAACGGTTCATATCCACTCGTTTGATAGTGGTAATCCCAACAGTTCGTTGTTCGAACTGGCCGTGCGAAGTCATTTGTTCAGACCAAAAAAGGTGGGATTGAACCATATCCAGGTAAGAGGATTCACATTTGAGCACTGTGCCAATGGTTTTTTAAGGACAAGCACGGGAGCAGTAACAACTTTGGGAGGACAGGATTGGATAATTGAGGGCAATACAATCAGACATGTAAACTCTTCCGGGTTGGAATTCGGCTATCTCGCCTTTGAAAGGGAGGATCCACATCCGGACAACCAAACTCGTGATAGAAATGATGCCATGGGTTCGACGCTCGTAAGAAACAATCATATATACGATTGTGGAACAGCCGGTATTCGAAGTTTTGTGGTACCCAATGGAATTATCGAGAACAATCATATCCACCACATCGGATGGCAAGATGCCGAAAACTATTGGGAATGTTCGGGAATCAAAATGTTGGTGACCCACAATACTTTGGTCTCCAATAATCATATACATGATATTCAGGGAGGTAATGGAATTTGGTTGGATTGGGATATCAGATATTCAAGGGTCACCAAGAACATCATCCATGATGTCCAAAACATTCAAGGAGGTGTTTTCGTAGAGGCGAGCCACTATCCTAATTTGGTAGACAATAATGTGGTGTGGAACATCGATGGGAATGGAATCTATGCCAATGACACGGATTATTTAATGGTCTATCACAATTTGATTGGCAATACCACTGGAAATGTCGTCCATGCCATTGTACAAACCGACAGATATCAAAACGGTAGAAAGCTGACCGCCGAAGAAAACCGTGTTTTCAACAATGTGTTTGTCGATGCCCGGCCAATGCGGTTCAGTTCAAATTCAAATATGGTCGACCATAATGTTTACATAAAGACCAAGCAACCGGATTATATCAATCTACAAGAACTTAAATCCAAGGGTCAAGACGGAAACAGTATCGAAATGATGGGTCAGGTAACATTGAACAGGGAGGCATTGTACCTATTTTGGAAAAGCGACCTAGCTCTAGGAAAAGTGCCCAGTTTGCCTGAAGTCACCATTGATTTTTTCAATAGACCAAGAAGAGGTGATGTGCTGCCTGGGCCTTTCAATTTTTTAAACAAAACCATAATCCCATTAAAAGAACACTAAAAAACTAAGATGATGAGAAAATTGATATCAATATGTTTTGGTCTGTCGCTATTACTTTCCTGTATGGGAAAATCTGAGGTGGCACCCAATCAGGTTGACGCGAAGGGAAAACCAACAAGGGTGTTGGCAAAATTTGAACCCAAAGAAGGTGTTTTGCTCTTTGTTGGACAGGAACTGGAAGCCGTTGGCGGTCTTGAGGAATACAATGATGGGTATTTGGACCACTTCCAAAGGCCTGCCGGATGGACATCCTATTCAAATATTAATCCCGGGGGTGAATCTTTCGGAAGGGTCCAAGAAGGATTGGACGGATTGTGGGAAACCCATGATTGGGGTGACAACGATTACAATGCAATGTTACAACATGAAGACCCCGATTATGAAAATATGGCTTTGGCCATTGGGCTCCAGTTCGTGAATCACGAGGAAAAAGTGGCCGATGGAACACATGATGCGCTTATCGATAAGCTGGGAGATTTTTTACTGTCTTTGGGAAAACGTCCGGTATTTTTACGAATAGCCTATGAATTTGATGGAGATCCATGGAATCATTATGATCGGGAAACCACCATCGTGGCTTACAAAAGAATCGTAGATCGGTTGCGTGCCAAAGGAGTAGAGAATACAGCCTATGTATGGCAGTCCACCGGATTTATTTCGGGCCAAGAGCATTTGGAGGGCTGGTACCCTGGCGACG
>JBFOLQ010000468.1:0-3375 GCA_040830145.1 Flavobacteriaceae bacterium
GCATTGATCGGTTGTTTGGTTTGGTTGTTTATGAAGGCATCAGGAGACCGGGAACAGGAGCAAATGGAGAAGATTACCCTTGCGGAGGTCAAGGAAGTACTGCGGTTGCCCTCCGTATGGTTACTGATGGTCATTGTGCTTTGTGCTTATGTGGCCTACAAGATTACGGATGTCATTTCCCTATATGCGGAACAGGTGATGCTATACGATCAGGTGGAAGCGGCCAAAACGGGTACCTTACTACAGTTTTTGCGCCCTACCACAGGGATTCTTATGGGATTGGTGGCCGATCGGTTCAAGATAACCTGGCTACTCTTCCTGGCATTTGTGGCCACCCTACTTGGGGGTATATTGTTTGGATTGGGAATCATTGCCCCAAACACTACCGTTTTGTTCTTTATGTCAGTATCTGTGGTAGCCATCGGCGTCTATTCATGTAGGGCCCTCTATTTTGGGGCCATGCAGGTAGGGAAGATTCCCCTGGTCTTAACGGGAACCGCCGTGGGATTGATTTCCTTGATCGGATACACCCCCGATATCTTTGCAGGTCCTGCCTATGGCTATTTACTGGACACCTTCCCTGGGGAAACAGGGCATAGATATGTGTTTTGGATGTTAAGTGGTTTTGCGTTGGTGGGGGGAATTGCGTCCTATGTCTACTACGTAAAGTATGGTAGGGGCGTAGGGAAGGATATGGCATCCTGATGGATTGGCACACGCATATTTTATCCGGATTAAAACTGCTTTAAAAATGTGATTTTACTAATGAACTGAGTACTTCGCCCAACGGGATCAAAAGCATCGGTCTGGGTATCATTGAACACTAGATAAACAAAGGATAATGGCATATATTCCCAGCTAAACCGGATATTCCATCTCCCTTGTTCATTAAAGCTGTTGTATTGATAAAAGGTAGACAATTGTATTCTGGGATTGAGGGCCAATCGCAAGTTCGCCGTGTATAAATTAGTTTTCAGGTCTTCCTTTAAAGTGCCCATACCATTTAGGTCATTGTGTTCGTAATTCAGGGAAAATGTGGTATGAGGTAAGGGAGCAAAACGGGCAGTGGCGTTTAGGGTAGTTCTTGTACCATTGTAAAAATTACCCAGGTCTAGACCGGCATTCACAGACCATTTCTTGGAAAGGTCCGTATTATACTGAATCAAATAACGAGTGTAAAAGTATCTGTCCTGTTCAATATCAATGCCCAATGGTGTAAAATCAAAATTGATGTTTTGCCATGTTGGGGTAGCGGATACTTCCAAAAAACTGTTGTCCCTAAACCAAGTATACACTGGAAAAATGTATAAACTGGCTTGCTGAAAGCTACTGGGGTCAGTAGCATCGTGATTGTAGTTCACAAACATTCCGGGATCCCACCGACGAATCCAATCTACTTTTTTGGGTCTCCAAATGTAATAGCCGCCAGGATTATGACGAATTGCATTGTTTTGCCGTACAAAACCCATTCTAGGGTTGTAGTTTTCATCAGTATATTCCGTGACCCATCCATAATAATATTTGTTGGAATCGTTGCCAACGAATATTCTTCCGGCATAACCGGAATTTCCAGTAACTTCATCAAGGGAGGTTGACAACAAATACTGAATATCCCATTGGCTGGTGGGACGTATTTGCCCGTCTAGGGTTATGGTCGTATTGTTATTGCTTTGCAATCCCAATTCAGAAGAGCTATCATCGCGTCTGTGGGTAACCATGAGGCCTATATTGTTCTCTCGGCCATAGTTTTTTAGGTATCGCAAAACACCAAAATTAGCGCCTGGCGAGTTATCTGTTTCACGTTGGCGTACCAATAGGCCCGCCACGGCATTTTTTTCGGTACGCTGTGTGAACCTGGCCCCCACATCTATAGGGGCGGGAATAGCATTGAACTCACCTTGCAACCCAATTCTTCTACTGAAGAAAGGTCTTATGGACTGTTGAAGTCCTCCTGCCCAAATACCCGAGTTTTCCAGAAAGAACTGTCTTCTTTCGGGGAAAAAGATGTTGAAGCGTTCCAAGTTATTGACAGCCCGATCTACATCTGCCTGGGCGAAATCAGTATTGACGGTAAGGTCAAGAACCGTTTTCGGATTAAGCGCCCATTTGGCATCTACCCCTATTTTGGGTTGGTTCAATTTATCAACCAGCAAATCACCTTCAAGGTTTTCATCATATTGATACAGGGCAAAGGGTTCCGCACGGATATTGGTGGAAGGAGGAGGGGCCTGGATTCCAACCAATTTTGCGGCATAGGTCATGCGATAGGGTGTAAAGGATTGTGGTATGGCCGGAAAAGAGGACACTTCAATATCGCGCCGGGCATATCGGACTAGTGTGAACCCCAATTCAATGGCGTTGCCTTCCACTGGGAGATTGTAGCGTAATGACTTGAAGGGGATGGCCATCTCTACTGTGTAACCGCCATCAGTTCTTTTGGTTCGTACACGCCAAAGTGTGTTCCATCCCGTATCAAAATTATTGCCATTGAAGTTTTGAAAATCCCTTTGATTGCCATAAGGTGTGGTTTGAAAGCCTTGGGCGTACTGCTTGAGATTCTGGGGATCAAGGGCAATACCGAAAATATCATTTTCCCCCCAGTTAAAATCCCTTCGCAAATCTTGAATACGTATCCCTTCTACCCCAACCGAATCTTTACAGAAGGCCCCGATGTAGAGGTTTTTGTCATCATACAAAAAGCGAACCTCCGTTCTATATCGTAATTTACCTCCTTGCCTAGGTTCCCTTCTAAAAAAATCATCAACAATAGTGGCCTTCGTCCAATCCGGTTCATTCAAGGAACCATCAAGCTTTATGTCTCCATTGACTTTTGAGACTTGGGTCTCATAAGGTAGTTCCTGAGGGGGAAAATTATCATCATCCCCTTGGCCCATTCCTATCCAGGGACAGACTGCCAATATAAATGAAAGAACACGGTTCATATCGGAATTATGTTAGGATTCCCGCCTTCTTTGTTCGTCCTGAAAAAAGGAAACCCAAGCCAAATAGTGCCATAGAGATCAGCAACAATACGGGAACCGCTTCAGAAGGGACGAACGATGCATGTGTATATTGAAATTTTGGGAGATTGGAATAATCTTTCTGGTAAAAATTTCGGTTGTTATATAAAAAAGGCATGAAATGTTCCCGCCAAGCTTCGGCAAAATCCACTGCCTGTTTTCTAAAATTTTCATAATCCTGTGTAGAGGTTCCCGCCATTTGGTTCAAGGATTGCTGCGCAATAATGGCCGGTGATATCCATTTAAAGCGGCCAATCCAGTTTTGTTGTTTCCTTAGTTGGTCCTCATAGGTTTGCACCAGTGGTGACAGTTCTTCCTTTACCAATTTTTGGGACGCCATGTAGCGATGATAGAA
>JBFOLQ010000469.1:0-4852 GCA_040830145.1 Flavobacteriaceae bacterium
CACCCAGGATTTCATGAACTATTATCGTATTTATGCTGGAAAACAGGCTGAGGATATGTTCGATTACAATCAATACGGGGGCAGTTCCAATATTGGAACCTGGGAGAAGACCAATAGAATGTACATATGGGATTCAGCCCTCAAGGTCGTTAAGGAAAACCCTGTTTTTGGAGTGGGGACCGGAGATGTGGTAACCAGCCTTAATGTCCAATACGAAAAGGATGGGAGGTCCTTCTTGGCAGTATATGATACGAATACACACAATCAATTTTTGGATTATATGGTCCGCTATGGGTTACTGGGGCTTTTCCTCATCCTCATAGTTTTTGGGTTATATTTCAAAGTGGCAGTGGGCAGAAGGGACCCCATCTACCTCTCCATACTTTTGCTGTTTCTTTTGGCCATGATGACAGAGAATATTTTAGATCGCCAACATGGGGTTGTATTGTTCGCTTACCTCAATAGCATCTACTTTTTGGCGCGTAAAGAATCCGAATTGTTACTTTTGCGATAATCGGGGTGATACGAACACCATTTATGGTGTTCGTCTTCTATGAATTGATTGTCCCAGTATCAATAGAACACTATGTCTAGAATAGGGATTTTGAACACGTTGGAAAGAAAGGGCATCATTTTATTGGGTGACCTCGCCATTATTCTTTCCGCTCTTGGAGTATATATTAACGATGCCTTGGATGTTAAGGTGGAATCCATGGGCTATAAGATTCTCTTTTTTAGCTTGGGGGCCTTATTGTATCTTTTCTTGGCCTATGTACTTGATTTCTACAATTTGGAAAGATCTTTGAGAACCAGGGCCACCTTGTCCCAATCCTTTTATGTGGTGGGCTCGTTTTGTTTAATAGTATACTTTTTTTCAGTCCTTTTTTTTGACTCAAGCCATTGGAGGATACCCTTGATTATTTTCCTATGTCTACCTACTGTGGCCATTTTTCTGTGGCGCCACTTTTTCAATAATTTGTTCAAGGTGATTCCCACCACAAGGAATGTGCTGTATGTATACGCAGGAAATGGAAAGGACAATAGCATTGAAAAATACATTGATTTAATAGATGGGGAAGAGATCAATACGTTTTACAAAACCAAGTTGACCTATTCATTGGAGGATGTTAAGTTTTTGGAGAAGGGAAAATTTTTAGAGGCCATTAATAAGATAGACTCCATTATCCTTAATCTTCCAGGCTATGACCAAATCCCCCTGGAATTTGAAAAGATACTTTTGAATGCGATATTAAATGGAAAAGAGGTCATTCCCTTCACGGCCTTTTATCAAAACACCTACGAGGCATTGCCCATTCGTTCGCATAATGATAGCTTTTATGAAATACTGCAGTTGAGACAGAAGAAGATACGGTATATTGAACGGGTATTCAGCTTTTGCATCAATATAATTTTGTGCTTACTTGTGGGCCCCATTTTTTTGGTGTTCATTCCCTTTGTGGCTTTTTTCAATCTGTTCTTTAACAAGGGACCGTTGTTTTATACCCAAAAACGGGTAGGACTCCATGGAAAGGAGTTCAACATTTATAAATTTAGGTCCATGGTGGTTGATGCAGAGAAGGGAGGGGCCAAAATGGCCTCTAAGAATGATAGCCGCATTACACCCTTTGGCCGTATTCTTAGATTGTTTAGAATTGATGAGCTGCCCCAAATAATTTCAGTTATCAATGGAGATATGCAGTTTATTGGACCGCGACCAGAGCGAAAGGTCTTTGTTGACACGCTCAAGAAAAATACTCCTTTTTACGATGCCAGGCATTTGATAAAGCCTGGCATTACGGGATGGGCCCAAGTAAAGTATAAGTACGGTGAAAACTTGGAAGACTCCATTCGCAAATTGGAATACGATCTTTACTATATCAAAAACAAGTCTGTGACCTTGGACTTAAGGATTCTTTTCAAAACGATTACCACAGTATTGTTTTCGCGTGGAGTTTAGGCTTATTTTGAGTACTTCCTTACATTTGCCCAAATTTTTGACAAATGAATATTTTGGTACTTGGATCGGGGGGAAGGGAACATGCCTTCACTTGGAAACTGAAACAGAGCCAACGGGTCAAAAAGCTCTTTGTCGCACCTGGAAATGCGGGAACCCATGAAATCGCGACAAATATACCAATTGGTGTAAGCGATTTCCAGGCCATAAAGGAGCACGTCATCCAACAGGGAGTGGATTTGGTTGTCGTTGGCCCTGAAGACCCACTTGTAAATGGCATCCACGATTTTTTCTTAGCCGATTCCGACCTAAAAAATATACCTGTCGTAGGCCCTCAAAGGAAGGCGGCCATGTTAGAGGGGAGCAAACAATTTGCCAAGGAGTTCATGATGCGCCATGGCATACCCACCGCAGCTTACCAGGGTTTTTCGGCCAAGGAGCTTGATCAAGCCTATTCCTTTTTGGAGGAATTGGAACCTCCCTATGTGCTCAAGGCTGATGGTCTGGCGGCTGGAAAAGGTGTTTTGATCATTGATGACATGGAAGAGGCAAAGAAGGAGCTAAAGGCCATGTTGGTGGACGCTAAGTTTGGTGAGGCCAGTACAACTGTGGTCATTGAAGAGTTTTTGTCAGGGATTGAACTGAGTGTATTTGTGCTTACTGATGGAAATTCATACAAAATACTTCCCACGGCCAAGGATTATAAGCGAATTGGAGAGGGGGATACAGGTCTTAATACGGGTGGAATGGGGGCTGTATCGCCCGTTCCCTTTGCGGATGTGGAATTTATGCAGAAAATAGAGGAACGCATCGTAAACCCTACTATAAAAGGCCTGCAAAAAGACAAATTACCATACAAGGGATTTATATTTATTGGATTGATCAAAGTGGGTGATGATCCGTTTGTCATTGAATATAACGTTCGGATGGGGGATCCTGAAACAGAAGTGGTACTGCCCCGAATAAAAACTGATTTGGCCTTGGTGATGGAGGCCGTGGCCAATGGCCGCCTAGATGCCATTGCCTTGGAAATTGATGATAGGGCCACCGCCACGGTAATGGCCGTATCAGGAGGATATCCGGAAGCCTATGAAAAAGGCAAGGAAATCTCAGGACTGGAAAACACAAAGGAAAGCATCGTTTTTCATGCAGGCACCAAACTTCAAGGGAACAAAGTAGTTACCAACGGGGGTCGGGTGATGGCATTTACGTCTTACGGCGATAACTTTAAGGAAGCCCTGGGAACATCCTATCAAAACATCAAAAAAGTGTCTTTTAGCGGTATGAACTACCGTTCAGATATCGGCTTTGACCTTTAAGCTTTTAGGTGCCAAGAGACCAGAAAAAGACCTACAGAGTGCCGTTAAATTGAGCTGCCACGTTATTTGGATATCTACCAAATCACAAGGGCTTTTACTGAATGGCTTCTGAGTGGGGTTCCCCCTTCAGGGACCCTTTGGCAGAAAGGAGTCTGGGGGGCGGTTTATAAATAGGAATGTGAGGTAATGCTCTTATCCTCTTCCCCATTATCATTGAACAGCTTCAATTGGCCCATCCAATAGACAAATGCAATGACACCAATAATTACAAAAATCCAATTGACTGAGTTAGAGGTCCACCAGCTTTGAAGGAACCTAAAAAAATCATAGGGGGCAAACAAGCAGTTCACGAATAAATCCTCGATGGCTTCAAAAAATGCTTTCATTCTTTCTTTGTAGTATATTTACTTAAAAATAAGCCCGCATGGCCTCTCCTGTGGAAAGGTTGGATCCCATGTCAAGGGATTCGTATGAGGCACATAAAGAATTTCATTTCCTTGTCGAAAACCTTTTAGGAATTTAAACCTAAAATTCTTTATTTGTCAAAGGTATAAAATACGGCAATGATTTCAAGCTTTTTTGATAAAACAAAACCCATCACCTTTGTCGTTGTCCTGGTTTTTCTGGCCATTTTTTTTGTGCTTTCCCAGATTTTTTTGACTACGTCTGATTTTACCCCTGCCTTCTTGGTCAAAAAAACAGTGGTATTTGCCATTTTGGCGTTAAGTGTTTTTTTGGTCGATTTTATATCCAAACGCAATAGGCTTACCGGGGCCAATGCATTTCCGATGGCTTTTTTTGTGCTATTGCTGGTAATGTTTCCTAGGGACCTGACAGATGATAACGTTATAATATGCAACTTCTTTTTATTGTTGGCCATTAGAAGGGTAATCAGCATTCGTTCCCTGAGGAATGTACGTCTAAAGATATTTGATGCAACCTTGTGGATATTGGTTTCCAGTCTTTTTTACCATTGGTCCTTACTATTTATGATTGGGGTATTCGTGGCCATTTATATCTACGAACCCAAAAAACTGGGCAATTGGGTAGTTCCCCTATCGGCCTTTGGGACCTTTGCCTTGATTGGGGTGGCCTTGGCCATTTTATTGGGTGATGTGGGCTTACTGACCGCCCGGTACCACTTTTCATTGCCCCGGGATGTGGACACCTTGTTTGCATGGGATGAAGCTTCTAAATACTTGGCATATGGTTTTTTGGTGATATGCTGCATTTTTATATCACTGTTGCGCATGGGTAAGGCAGGACTTGGCAAGCTGGTGACCATGCGCCTTATGGCTTTTTTCTTTTTCGTGGCCGTGGCCGTGAAATTGATGATTGCGGTAGACACTACAGGAGCCACTATTTTTTCCTTTTTTCCTGCAGCGGTTTTCTTTACAAATGTATTGGTCGCCATTAAGCGAAAAAACATAAGGGAGGCCATTTTTATCGGGTTTGTCGTTCTGGCCCCCATCATTTTTATGAGTGTTTACCTCAAGTGGTAAAAAGGGGTATCTTTGCCGAAAACCACGAGCATGTTCAGTTCATTGGCCAATAAGGTGTTTGAGGAAAGTATTAGAAC
>JBFOLQ010000470.1:0-2228 GCA_040830145.1 Flavobacteriaceae bacterium
ATAGGGAAAACGGGGTTGCTTCAATCAAAAGGTTTACATCCCTTCAATGGGTTTCAAGGTAATATCGCAAATGTCATCTACCGTTAGAGTCAGACTTTTTTTACTTATCCCCCTATGGTTGCTAGGATGTAGGGAACACGTGGATTCGCCCAAGGTTCCGTTGAAAAAAGGTGAGCATATCGTGCTGATAGGTAACAATCTAGGGTCTCGTATGCTCAACTTTGGGTATTTTGAGACAGAGCTTCACATACGAAACCCCCATAAACAACTATTTATCAGAAACATGTGTGATGGGGGAAATACACCCGGATTCAGGCCACATTCCGGGCGATTCTCACCATGGGCATTCCCTGGAGCTGAAAAATATCAGGGTGAACTGGCCAATTATTCCAACAGCCAAGGGCATTTTAAGACCCCAGATCAATGGCTTACATCGCTAAAAGCCGATAAGATCATCGCCTTTTTTGGATACAACGAATCGTTTGGGGGGCAAAGGGAGTTAGAAAATTTCAAGGATGAGCTTTCAAGCTTTGTGGAACATACCTTACGTCAAAAATACAATGGGCTGGGAGCGCCGGAACTGATCTTGGTTTCCCCCATTGCATTTCAAGATCTTTCCCACAGATTTGACTTGCCGAATGGTGCAACGGAAAACCAAAACTTGACGAACTATACCCAAGCCATAAAAGAGGTGGCAGGGAACTATCAGCTGGCTTTTATAGATGTCTTTCATGAGACCAAGAGATGGTTTGAAAACGGGGAGGAACTGACCATTGATGGGTTTCAATTGAACGACAAGGGATATCAAAAACTTTCAAAACTCTTGGTGGATACAATCTTTGGTGAAAGCCCTGGGGCTATCAAAGGAGACTATGAAGACGTCAAGGCAGCGGTATTGGAAAAGAACTGGTATTGGCACGACTATTATAAAAGTCCGAATGGGGTTCATGTTTTCGGTAGGCGCCATAATCCCTTCGGCCCGGAAAATTATCCCGATGAAATAATAAAAAAGCGGGAAATGACCGCCGTTCGGGATACTGCCATATGGATGGCGGTCAAGGGCCGCTCTTTTGATTTGGCCGGGGCCGATGCCAAAACCCATCAATTATCGCCCATTGAGACCAATTATATTGCAGGTGATAATGGCAGGGGAAAGGCAGCATACCAATATGGCGATGATGCCCTCTCCTCCATACGGACAGCCCCGGGTTACCATATTGAACTGTTCGCTTCGGAGAAAGAATTCCCAGATCTGGCAAACCCCATGCAACTGTCATTTGATACCAAGGGACGGCTTTGGGTAGCTGTCATGCCCACATATCCCCATTATCGCCCTGGAGATTCCAAGCCCAATGACAAATTATTGATACTTGAGGATACCAATGGGGATGGCAAGGCCGATACGCAGACCATTTTTGCAGACGGGCTGCACATTCCCTCTGGGTTTGAACTGACCGCCCACGGCGTTTACGTGGCACAGGGAACCCATTTAAAATTGTTGGTCGATACGGATGGGGACGATTGTGCGGACCAAACCGAAATTGTCCTCAGTGGATTCGACGATCATGACACCCATCATGTAATCAGTGCCTTTTGCGCCGACCCCTCAGGTGCTATTTATATGGGTGAAGGCGTATTTCTGCACAGTAATGTAGAGACACCCTATGGTCCGGTCCGTGCCACCAATGGGGGTTTTTATAGGTACAGCCCGCAACAAAAGAAATTACAACGGGTGGCGCAATTACGTATCCCCAATCCGTGGGGCACCGCATTTGACCGTTGGGGACAACCCTTTTTTTTGGAAACCTCAAACCCCCGAATACATTGGATGCTCCCCGGAACCATTAAAGCCAGATACGGACAGTTCAATGACCTAGGTCCCAGTTTGGTAAAAGAAAAAGATATGGTTCGTCCCACAATTGGACTCGAATTTGTCTCCAGCAGACATTTTCCCAACGAGGTACAGGGCGATCTATTATTGAACAACACTATTGGTTTTTTGGGCATGCGACAGCATAAAATAACGGATAAGGAAAGTGGCTATGCCCTAGAAAAACGATACGATTTGCTAACGAGTTCCGATTTGAACTTTAGGCCCGTTGATATGGAATTTGCCCCTGATGGTTCCCTCTATTTGGTTGATTGGCACAACGTTCTCATTGGTCATATGCAACACAATGCACGGGATCCATTGCGCGACCACGTACACGGCCGTATTTACAGAGTCA
>JBFOLQ010000471.1:0-4448 GCA_040830145.1 Flavobacteriaceae bacterium
ACGATTGGTCCTTTGGACAAATATAGGCATTTCCCCAGTATACAAATTCAAATTCGTAAAGAGGCCAACTTTGGGGAAAGTCTAAAAAAAATCATGGATTTCCCATAAAAATTGATCGATTTAAGGAGGACAATTTAGGCATAGGGGTCAAAAAATATTAACAAAGTGGTAATTTGTGGTAAAATGTGGTAATAAATTCTATATATTTGAGTTTTATTAGGGATAACACGGTAAAATAGGTGGTCAATTTCATTGGAACATACGATTGTAAGGCCGATGCCAAAGGTAGGGTAATGATGCCTGTCGCCCTAAAAAATCAGATGACCCCTATTCTGAATGAGGGATTTGTGATAAAAAGATCGGTGTTCCAAACCTGTTTGGAACTGTATCCCATGGCTGAATGGAACCTATTGATGCAGAAGATGAACAAGAAAAATAGGTTCAAAAAAAAGAACAATGACTTTATCCGCAGGTTTTCCGCTGGGGTCAAGGTGGTGGAGATAGATGCGACAGGACGTTTATTGATTCCGAAGAATTTGGTGGCCGTTGCCGGAATCAAAAAGGAAGTAGTGTTGAGTTCCGCCATTAACATCGTGGAAATTTGGGATAAGGGGAATTATGAAAAAGTACTGGAGGAAACGGCAGAGGATTTTGCAGCCCTGGCAGAGGAAGTAATGGGCGACGACGGTGATGATACGGAAAATGTATCATAGACCGGTATTGCTCCAAGAGTCCGTTGAGGGACTTGCGATCATTGAGGATGGAATTTATGTGGATGTCACTTTTGGAGGTGGCGGACATTCAAAGGAAATTCTTGGGAGGCTGGGTAGCAAAGGAAAATTGTTCGCATTTGATCAGGATGAGGAGGCATTGCAAAATGCCTTGGATGATGAAAGGTTTACGCTGATCAATGAGAACTTTCGCTATATAAGACAGTTTTTAAAGTTCTATGGCATAACGGGAGTAAATGGAATCTTGGCCGATTTAGGAGTGTCATCACATCAATTTGATACGGCAGGCCGTGGGTTTTCCACCCGATTGGATGGTACGTTGGATATGCGCATGAGCCAACGAAATGAGCTTACCGCACGCGATGTGGTGAACTCGTACACCTTGGAAGATTTGACAAGGATATTATTTGAGTTTAGCGACCTAAGAAATGCGCGGGCTATTGCAAAAAGGCTCGTAGAGGTTAGGGTCGGTGCCGAGGTAAAGACCACTGCAGACTTGAAGGAAGCATTGCGGGGGTTTTTACCGGAGCATCGAAAAAACAAGGTTTTGGCGCAGATTTATCAAGCTATCCGAATTGAGGTCAACCAAGAGCTTCAGATTTTAAGGGAGTTTTTACAACAAGTGCCCGAAATCTTGGTGAAGAATGGGAGGTTGAGTGTAATCAGTTACCATTCCTTGGAGGACCGCTTGGTAAAGCGCTTTATCAGGGCAGGAAAATTTGAAGGGGAAGCGGAAAAGGATTTTTATGGCAATCCCCAAGTGCCCATGAAAAAGGTTGGAAAGCTTATTGTACCGACAGAAGTCGAGATTGGGGAAAACAACCGTGCCCGAAGTGCCAAGCTGAGAATAGCGGAAAAAATATAAGGATGATAGCATCAAAGCGTAGCTCTAATTGATGAAAAACGATAAAAACAAACAGATGAAACAGGGAGTGTTTAATGTGCTCAAAGGAAAGTTTTTGGTGAGTGATGACGCCCCCAAGAACTGGACGTTCATCATTTTTGTCTCCTTTTTGGCCACAATCATGATTGGCAGTTCACACAATGCGGATAAAAAAGTGCATCAAATCGCTGCCATGAGTGAAGAGGTCAAGGAACTTAGGAGTGAGTTCCTGGATTTGCACAAAGAGGTACAACGGTTGAAGTTAGAGTCAAAAATTGCCCATACGCTAGAGCCAAAGGGCATTTATCCTTCAGAGAATCCACCTAAAAAGATACGGGTCAAGCCCCAAGCAGAATAATGGCAGTGACGGAAAAGAACATATTGACCCGCTTGTACATCGTGGCCATTGGTATGCTCCTATTTGCCTGTACCGTGCTTTTTAAACTGGTGGACATTCAATTGGTTCAGGGGGATAAATACCGTGACTTGGCATTGGAACGTACGGAACATATGTTCACCATTGCTCCCAATAGGGGAAATCTGTACTCTGATGATGGAAGTCTATTGGCGACTTCGGTATCGCGTTATACCATTCGCTGGGATGCCATGACCGTTGCCGATGATGATTTCAAGGAAAACTTGGTGCCCCTTTCCGAGGCCTTGGCCCAACAATTGGGGAAAACGCCCTCACATTACCAGCAATTGTTCCGCAAAGCCCGAACCCATAAAAATAGGTATGCTCTGGTCGCCCGTAATTTGGACTATTCTGATTATATGGCCATAAAGGATTTTCCCTTGTTCAGGAAAGGCCCTTATAAAGGTGGATTGATCGTTGAACAGAGAACGGTTCGCGAGCACCCCTTGGGTAAGATTGCGGAACGCAGTGTGGGCTATGAGCGGGTAGACGAAGAGGGATATTATACCCGGGTGGGCCTTGAGGGCGCCTTTGGGGAGTATTTGAGGGGTGTGGAAGGTAAAAGATTGAAACAGCGCATTGCCAAGGGGCAGTGGAAGCCCATAGGCCAAGATAATATTATAGAGCCCAAGGATGGATATGATGTGATCAGCACCATTGACATCAATATCCAGGACATTGCCCACCATGCATTGTTGAGGCAGTTGGAACACTACAAGGCCGACCATGGCTGCGTGATTGTCATGGAGGCCCAGACAGGGGAGATCAAGGCAATCTCAAACTTGGGTCGCACTACGGAAGGCAAGTATTACGAACGGTTGAACTATGCCATAGGGGAATCACATGAACCGGGGTCAACCTTTAAGTTGATGAGCTTGGTAGCAGCCTTGGAGGATCAAAAGGTGGACACCAATACAGTCATAGATACCGAAAAGGGAAAATGGAAGCTGTATGATCGTACCGTTCGTGACTCAAAGCATGGAGGGTATGGAGAGATTACCGTGGGTAGGGCCTTGGAGGTGTCATCAAACACGGCCTTTGCAAAAATGATTCACAATAATTATAAGGATACCCCTGAAGAATTTGTGAATCGGTTGATGAATATGGGGCTTCATGAACCATTGGGCCTTCCCATTAAGGGAGAGGGTAAACCTATATTGAGGTCCCCTGGGGACAATGGATGGTCAGGTATTTCATTGGCGTGGATGTCACACGGGTATGAAGTGGCCTTGACCCCATTGCAAACGTTGACCTTTTATAATGCCATTGCCAACAATGGGGAAATGGTGAAACCCAGATTGATTAAGGAGGTCAGGGAGTGGGACCGCACCATTTTTAAGTTTGACAAGGAAGTGATGAACCCGTCCATTTGTTCTGGGGAGACCGTTGGCAAAGTACAACAGCTACTGAAAAATGTAGTGGAAAAAGAGGATGGCACAGGCCATAAACTCTATTCCAAGAACTTCTCCATGGCTGGGAAAACAGGCACGGCCCAAAAAAACTATGCGGAGAAAGACCCTGATAAACTGGGTTATATCTCCACTTTCGCAGGGTATTTTCCAGCGGAAAACCCTAAGTACTCCTGTATCGTGGTCATCCATGAACCGGACAAAAGTGTAGGATATTATGGAGCCGATGTATCAGGACCCGTGTTTAAATCAGTGGCGCAAAAAGTCTACGCGAACAATCCATTGATTGATGAGGTTGAATTAAAAAAGGGAGAACCTGAACATTTAAGAAAAGCATATCACACTTATTACTCCCTTGCCCAACGAAAGCATGACAAAGTGCCCAATGTGAAGGGAATGAGTGGTATGGACGCCATATCCATCTTGGAAAACCTGGGACTTGAGGTTGAGGTGAAGGGCAATGGAAGGGTTGAGGCACAGTCCATCTCACATGGGACCGATTTGGATAAGGTTGAAAAAATTGTATTGAAACTATCGTGAAGTCTTTAAAGGACATATTATACGGGGTGGGCCTTAGTGCTGTGAACGGATCCACCGATGTATTGGTGAACCAGGTTCGGTTTGATTCCCGTAAGGTAGGTCATGACGATGTTTTTGTAGCGATCAAGGGCTCGTTGACAGATGGGCATAAGTACATTGAAAAAGCGGTGGGGTCCGGAGCTAAGGCCATTATCTGCGAGGAGCTTCCGGAACAAATGGCGAATGGGGTTACCTATGCCCAGGTAAACAATGGCAACAGTGCATTGGCCATTATGGCGTCCAACTATTTTGGAAACCCATCCAGGAACCTAAAATTGGTAGGGGTCACAGGAACCAATGGCAAGACCACGGTAAGCAGTTTGCTATACCAATTGTTCAAGAAGGCAGGATATAAGGTAGGACTCATTTCCACCATCAAGATTATGGTGGACGAAAAGGAATATGTGACCAGCCATACCACTCCAGATGCC
>JBFOLQ010000472.1:0-2436 GCA_040830145.1 Flavobacteriaceae bacterium
ATGGGAATGAAAGTGTGAGTACTGAGGCATCCATGAGGACCCTATATGAGCTATTGACCTCCAAAAGCGATTATCTTGACAATACGGTGGTAATCATTGATCCTTGTATCAACCCTGATGGCCGTGATCGCTATGTAAACTGGTACCATCAATATAAGAATAGCCCCAACAATGTAGATCCCAACAGTAAGGAACATCATGAAGGTTGGCTTACGGGGCGTACCAACCACTATATGTTTGATCTGAACCGGGATTGGGCCTGGCTCTCACAAATTGAAAGCCAACAACGTATCAAGTTCTACAACCAATGGCTTCCCCACGTACATGTTGACTTTCACGAACAGGGTGTAAATAGCCCTTATTACTTTGCCCCGGCGGCAGAGCCCTATCATGAGGTAATCACGGATTTTCAGCGGGATTTCCAAAAGACCATAGGAAAAAACCACGCCAAGTATTTTGATGCCAATGGTTGGTTTTATTTTACCAAGGAAGTATTTGATCTTTTCTATCCAAGTTACGGGGACACCTACCCTATGTACAGTGGAAGTATTGGCATGACCTATGAACAGGGTGGAAGTGGACGGGCCGGACTGGGCATTACCACCCAGATCGGGGACACCCTTACCCTAGGGGACCGTATAGACCACCATGCAACTACGGGAATGTCTACAATTGAGACGGCTTCCCAGCATGCGGAAAGACTTAATGATGAATTCAGGAAGTTTTACCAAAATAGGGACCACACATATAAGAGTTATGTTTTGAGTGGAAACAGTGACCAAATTCAGATGCTGACGGCGCTTCTGGATCAGCACCAGATTGAATACGGTTTTGGGAAGGGCAGCACCATAAAGGGCCACAATTACAGTACGGGGCAAAGAGGCACTGCCAAAGCGACCGGGAATAGTCTTATAGTGGGTACGGACCAACCCAAATCCACGTTGGTAAAGGTACTTTTTGAGCCCAATGCCAAGCTGAGTGATTCACTCACCTACGATATAACGGCATGGTCACTGCCCTACGCCTATGGATTGAAAACCATTGCTTCAGAGGACTTGGTTCCAAGCTTAAATACCTCACAAAATAAGGGAATTACACTTTACGAGGGAAGCCCCTCCATACCTATGTCTGAAAACGATTATGCCTATGTTACGGATTGGAACAGTATGCACGATGCCCGTTTCCTGGCACAACTATTACAAAACCGTATACGGGTACGTTTTGCCGAAAGACCTTTTTCCCTCCATGGGAAAACCCATGAAAGGGGCAGTTTGATCATCGTTAGGAGTGATAACAAACACCATACCGATTTGAATGGAACGCTCTCACGCCTGGCTTCTGAAATGGGCAAATCCCTGGATGCCGTTTCCACGGGGTTTGTTGACAATGGAAAGGATTTTGGTTCCTACTATGTGAAGATGATACAGGCTCCAAAAATTGCATTACTGTCCGGGGAACCTGCCAATCCCTATCGCTTTGGTGAAATTTGGCACTTTTTTGAACAGCAATTGCACTATCCCGTGACGGTAGTGGAAAAAAGGTATTTTGACATGGATGACCTCAAGGAATATGATATTCTTATTCTTCCGGATGGGCGGGGTTATAGACGATTTTTAAACGACAATGCACTAAAGGATTTGAAAGCTTGGGTCGCAGATGGGGGCAAGCTCATCGCCATGGGGAATGCGATTGGTTCCTTGGGAGGCGAAAACGGATTTGACGTAAAGGCCAAAAAGACTGAAGTGGATACCGCCCAAACAAAACCCATTTCCCATGAGGCCTTGGAACGTCAAAATATGAAACGGGCCATAACCGGTGCCATCTTCAAAACCAAGGTTGACCCTACCCATCCCCTAGCCTATGGATATGGGCATACCTATTTCACCCTAAAATTAGGCACAAGTGCGTTTGATTATCTAAAAACTGGCACAGCGGTATTCCTGGAAAAAGAAACCAAGCCCGTCTCCGGTTTTGCTGGGAGCCTCGCCCAAAAGAATATTGAAGACAGTATGGTTTTTGGAGTGGAGGACCATGGCAGGGGGCAAGTCATTTATATGGTGGACAATCCCCTTTTTAGGGCTTTTTGGGAAAATGGGAAACTTTTCTTTGCCAATGCCCTGTTCATGGTGCATTAAGGGGTCCGAATATCGGCTTTCCATACCGTAAATGTGGTCCTGGAACAGAAAACATCTGATAATCAGATAGCTCTGTGCACAACCAGCTTCCAGTTCCTTACAAGTGCCTCTGAGCCCCCTAAAAATGGACATCTTCCCACTTTTAACATTCGTCTATACTTTCTTACCATAGACCCCAAAAGTTACGTACATATACCTTTTCTAGGGTATCTTAGGGAACGTAGTCAATAACAAAAATCCCAGATCCATGAAAACAATTCCAATATATCCCCTACTTTTTGCTTTTTCCATGTTTGTTGGA
>JBFOLQ010000473.1:0-8908 GCA_040830145.1 Flavobacteriaceae bacterium
ATGGCCTGCGTTGGTCTCAATGCGAATCAGGGTCGGATTGTCCCCTGTTTGTTTCTCTTGCAGTTCAGCAGCAAACTTAAAGCTATGCGCAGGCACTACACGATCATCATGGTCCCCAGTGGTAATAAGGGTTGCAGGGTATTCAACCCCTTCCCTTACATTATGCACAGGGGAATAGCCCTTTAGATATTGAAACATTTCCTCGCTTTCCTTGGAGGTCCCATAATCATAGGCCCAACCCGCACCCGCCGTGAAGGTATGATAGCGAAGCATATCCAAAACACCCACTGCCGGAAGCGCCACTCTCATAAGGTCAGGACGTTGGGTCATGGTAGCACCCACCAAAAGTCCCCCATTACTCCCACCACGTATCGCCAAGTAATCAGATGAGGTATATTTGTTTTCAATCAAGTATTCGGCAGCGGCAATAAAATCATCAAAGACATTCTGCTTATTCAGCTTTGTCCCTGCCAAATGCCACTCCTTGCCATACTCTCCACCACCACGTAGATTGGCCACTGCATAAATACCTCCCTGCTCTAACCAAACCGCATTTAAGGCATTGAAGCTTGGTGTGAGGCTAATATTAAATCCACCATACCCGTATAAGATGGTGGGGTTCTTCCCATTGAGGTCCGTACCTTTTTTGTAAGTGACCATCATGGGAACCTTTGTGCCATCCTTGGAAGTGTAAAATACTTGCTTTGATTCGTACGCATCCGGGTCAAAATCAATTTCAGGCTTCCAATATTGTTCATATTCCCCGGTTTCCACGTTGAATTTATAGGATGAACTTGGCGTATTGTAGTTGGTAAAGTAAAAATAAAATTCCTTTTCTTCTTTCTTTCCCCCGAATCCTCCGGCGCTTCCCAAGCTTGGTAATTTTACCTCACGTACCAGATTTCCCTCATAATCGTACTGAAATACTTTGGAAAGGGCATCCACCATGTACTCCGCAAAGAAATACCCCCCACCGGTATTGGCGGTCAGCACGTTTTCAGCCTCTGGTATAAAATCCTTCCAGTTGCCAGGGGCAGGATTGGCAGCATTGACCGTCACAATCTTTGAGTTGGGAGCGTTCCTATTGGTAAACAGATATAAGGTAGGGCCTACGTTTTCCATTACATAGGTGTCTGCATCCGTATCGTCTTGAACCGTCACCAATTGCGGGTCGGGGCTCTCCAAGTCTTGCAAGAACAGTTTATTTCCTGACGTTGAGACCGAAGCACTGATGAACAAATATTTTCCATCTTCGGAAACATATCCCCCAACATACCGATGTTTTTCACTCGGTTTGGCCCCAAAAATGATTTTATCCTCTGATTGCGGTGTACCTAATTTGTGGAAATAAAGCTTATGTTGATCGGTCTTGGCCGACAGTTCACTCCCTTCCGGCTTGTCATAGCTTGAATAAAAAAATCCTTCGTTTCCTTTCCATGAAATACCACTAAACTTGATGTCGGTCAAGGTATCTTCCAAGATTTCCTTGGTCTCGGCGTTCATGACAATGGCCTTGCGCCAATCACTGCCCCCCTCAGAAATCAAATACGCGGCCAAGGAGCCATCCTTACTGAAGTTAAGTCCCATTAAGGATGTGGTCCCATCCTCTGAAAAGGTATTGGGGTCCAAAAAGACTTCAGGTTCATCTTCCCCTTTTTGACGATAGACCACATATTGGTCTTGTAGCCCATCATTTTTATAAAAATAAACATAGTCCCCCTCCGTGAAGGGAGCTCCCAATTTCTCGTAATTCCATATTTTCTCAAGCCGTTTTTTCAACGCCTCCCGATAGGGAATATGATCCAGATATCCAAAGGTAACCTGGTTCTGTTCCTTGACCCATGCCTCAGTCTCAGTACTGCGGTCATCCTCAAGCCAACGGTAGGAATCCCTAACCTCTGTGTTAAAATAGGTGTCAATGGTATCAACTTTTTTTGTTTGGGGATAACTCACTTCAATAGAGGGTTTTTTGGGTTCGGGTTCACACGCGGTCAATATGACCAGCACGCTAAATAGGGCTCTTTTTTTCACACGATTAAATTTTCGTCATTAATTGGCTATAAAACAATACTAAAACTATGGGCGTGCACAACACCATCCTAGCTGGCACTATTTACCCATGGTAACAATCCTATATATTTCCCTTTAGAGGGAAACATTCAAAGCTTACGAATATTTGCTTTTGTTTTCTTCAAACAAGTTACGGCCTAAAGTACTAAAATTTTCCGCTTTGAACCCTTTGGTCCAGACACCGTCACAAAAGGGGCGTCTAGTGAAAATCCATGGCCGACACCTCAGGTGACGTGCCTGACCACCAGACCATACTGAAAATAGTGTTCAGGAAGAATATCCGGATAAACGACCAAAAGGGTATCGTTTGTGGGTTCTTAGACCACTTTTGGTGCCATCAAGTCCTTTTGCACCAAATACTCGGCAATCTGTACGGCGTTGGTGGCTGCTCCTTTGCGAAGGTTGTCAGCAACTACCCACATATTCAATGTATTGCGCTGTGTTTCATCACGACGAATACGTCCCACAAAAACCTCATCCTTGCCGTGGGCGTATAAGGGCATAGGGTATGTGTTGGTATCTGGATTGTCTTGCACCGTTACGCCAGGAGTATCATTGAGCAATCTACGTACTTCACTCAAATCAAAGTCTTTATGAAACTCTACATTCACCGACTCGGAATGTCCCCCAGCCGTTGGGATACGCACTGCCGTTGCACTGATGGAAAAGGTACGATCATCCAATATCTTTTGGGGCTCCCTAGCCAATTTCATTTCTTCCTTGGTATACCCATTCTCCATAAAAACATCACAATGGGGCAGGGCGTTTTTGGCTATGGGATACGGATAGGCCATTTCTCCCCCAATCCCAGCAATTTCATTCTCTAGCTGTTGTACCGCCTTTACGCCCGTTCCGGAAACCGATTGGTACGTGGAAACCACCACACGCTTCATCTGATATTTATTGTGAAGGGGGTTCAATGCCATCACCAATTGTATGGTAGAGCAGTTGGGGTTGGCAATAATTTTATCTTCTCCTGTCAATGTATGGGCATTGATCTCTGGGACTACCAGTTTTTTGGTGGGGTCCATACGCCAAGCCGAGGAATTATCAATAACGGTGGTCCCCACTTCGGCAAATTTGGGAGCCCACTCCAAAGATGTGCTGCCACCCGCAGAAAAAATAGCAATGTCAGGGGTTGCGGCAACTGCATCGGCCAAACCAATGACGGTGTATTCCTGCCCCTTAAATTCCAACTTTTTGCCTACAGAACGCTCCGAGGCCACCAAAAGCAATTCGGAGATGGGGAACTGTCGTTCCGCCAATACCTCCATCATTACCTGGCCAACCATTCCCGTGGCCCCTACTACTGCTAATTTCATGCGTTTAAATTTTAGTAATTGCCTGCCTTGTCGGCAAACCTGTTTTTCAATGGTCCTATTTCGGCTCACACAGTGCAGGACGCCAAGCACAAATATGTAGCCTTGATTGTACTAATCATTTCGGTTTCATCTGTCCAAAATTTATCAGACGGAAAAACGTATTTGATTCTGTCCCAAAATAGACGGTTGCCCTACTATATATAACCACCATACATCTATTTTGGGGGACAAAAGTAGTTCAGTTCAACAAGAGTCCCAAAGAAAAATCCAAATAAACAAAAAATATAACAAAATGTTATAATACAAACAATCATAAAAAAACACCTATCATATGATAGGTGTCCTTTCTTCAAAAAAGTCTGTTATCTATTTTTTCAGGGCATCCCGTATTTCGGTAAGCAAATCTATTTCGCTTGGTCCAGCTGGAGCCTCTTCCTCAGGCTTACGTGTACGGTTGTAGGCCTTCACAATCATGAACATGACCCATCCAACAATCAAGAGATTGATGATGGTATTTACCCAAGCTCCCCAACGGATGGCATTCTCAGGTTTTTCGATGGTTCCATCGGCAGCAACAACGGCCTCATCCAATACATGTTTCATGTCGGCAAAGTCCAATCCTCCGGCAAAATGACCCACAACGGGCATAACAATATCAGCAACAAACCCGTTGACGACCATCCCTACGGCTCCGGCCATGATAACGGCTACGGCAAAATCAATGACATTGCCGGTCATAATAAAATCCCTAAATTCTTTTAGCATGATGTAGTGTTTTAATTGGTTAAAAACTTATTTAGTCAATTGCAAATTAACTAAATTTTTAATTCTCTTTGCGAAGTACGGGGGAGGGTACATTCAAAATTTTGCGTCTTACCCGTTGTGATATGCCGGTAATGAGCTCATACGAAATGGTTCCCACATTGGCTGCCAGTTGCTCCGCTGAAACACCTTTTCCGAAAACAATCACCTCATCACCTTCCTTACAATCCACCTCGGTTATATCCACCATGAGCATGTCCATACATACATTTCCTATGATGGGTGCTTTTCTCCCCGCTATCGATACGAAACCCTTTCCATTTCCATACAATCTTCCAATACCATCGGCATGCCCAATGGGCAGGGTTGCAACACTTTTAAAGGCATCTGATGTATAGGCTCGATTATACCCTACCGATTCTCCCGGTTCAATTCTATGTATTTGACTTATGACCGTCTTTAGGGTTCCCACCGGTTTCAATTGGGCATCCGTCTCCGGATGATTGCCATAGCCGTGGAGGCCTATCCCTGACCGTACCATATCCCATTGGGCATCTGGGTAGTTCACTATTCCCGAAGTATTCAATAAGTGCTTCAGTACCCGATAATCCAACTGTGGTTCCACTTCGGCGACAATCTTGGAAAACGTATTGATTTGCCTTCGTGTAAACTGTTCCTCATGTACATCATCAGAGGCGGCCAAATGTGAAAAAAGAGAGGAAATCCTCACCACGCTCTGGGCTCTGACCTTATCCAGTATAAAGTCCACGTCATTTTCCCAAAAGCCAAGCCGATTCAATCCCGTGTTAAATTTAATGTGGACAGGAAAATCCCTTTGCTGTTTCTTTTGGGCCGCCTCCAGAAAAAGTGTGAGGATTCTTGGGGAATATAAGCTCGGTTCCAGGTGCCATTCAATAAGGGCCTTGAAATTATGCGGCTGGGGGTGCAGTACCAAAATCGGCAATTTAATCCCGGCTTCCCTCAATATAACCCCCTCAGAAGTGTATGCCACGGCCAGGTAATCAGCCCCTAAATCCACAAGTCTCTTGGCCAGGACCACGGCATCGCTCCCATAGGCAAATGCCTTTACAACGGCCATGAAAAGGGTTTCTTTCCGCAGTTTCGATCGCAAAAACCCATAATTATGGCCCAGGGCCTTCAAATCAATCTCAAGTACAGTCTCAGGGGCCATTCTCATGTTCAACGGGTTACTGGGTCTCCCCTTCACGTTTTACGGTCTTTATTTCCTCTGCCTCAACTGGCATTTCCTTGATTTTTTCCTGGAGCATGGCCCTGTAAAATGCCGAACGACTCAGGGGTTCGTAGGCATCGGTCTCCCCTAAAAGCACCAAGTCATCATTACTGGATTTTCTGTAGCTGTAATTGGCGAGGTTTCCTGTACGGGTACAAATGGCATGTACCTTGGTCACATATTCAGCCGTGGCCATGAGTGCTGGCATTGGTCCAAAGGGATTTCCCTTAAAATCCATGTCCAATCCGGCCACTACCACCCTAATGCCCTTGTTGGCCAAATCATTGCATACGGTCACAATCTCATCATCAAAAAACTGGGCCTCGTCAATGCCTACCACGTCACAGGTGTCCCCCAAAATCCGAATATTGGCAGCGGCAGGAACGGGGGTCGATCGGATTTCATTGGCATCGTGCGAGACTACCATTTCGTCATTGTAACGGGTATCTACCATGGGTTTGAAGATTTCAACCTTTTGCTTGGCAAACTGTGCTCGCTTCAATCGCCGTATCAATTCCTCGGTCTTACCAGAGAACATGGAGCCGCAGATAACCTCAATCCAACCGAATTGCTCTTTATGGTTGACCGTATTTTCTAGAAACATTTTGTAAATTTAGACGAAATTCACGTCTTTTTCGTTGTTGAGATAGGGAAACCTGGCATCCTTATTGCAACACTGGTTTTAAGAAAAGACAAATTTGCCCCATGAGAAAAAAATTGAAAGAAGAACTTCGGAAACTAGCTACGGACATTATTACCTCCCAAGACTTTGACTTGCCCCATTTGCATCAGCGGGCACAGCAGTTGTATGAAAAGCTGGCCGTGCTCAAGTTTATAGAGGAGAAGTTAAATGATATTGAGGTAGATGTGTCCAAAAATGTCATTGCCTCCAAGTTTGAGACCATGGCCAATGCTGTCTTGAATGCCAACTCATCAGTGCCTGAAAACAATCCACACCAAGAGGATATCATTACTCCAGGTATAGAGACTATAAAGGGCATGGTTTCGGAAATGCCAGGAGACACCACCATTGATGAACTACTTCAGGAATTCCTTGCGAAGCCCAGACATATGAAGAACGATAGGGAAGATGTGACCCCAACCCATATTCCTGATACAGCGAATGCCACCACTCCCCCCACTAAAAAAGATGCTCCTGCTCCCAAATCACTCAACGAGCGATTGGCCTCCAAAAACATGCAGATAGACCTCAATAGCCGATTGGCCTTTGTAAAACATCTTTTTAATGGGAGTATAGAAGAATACAACAGGGTGCTTTCCCAGCTCAATACCATTGAGACCGAAGAGCGCAGCGTTGCCTTTATCAAAAATATGGTAAAGCCAGAATACAATCACTGGGCAGGAAAGGAAGAATACGAAGAGCGTTTTATGGAATTTGTGGAGCGCCGTTTTTCCTGATTTTCCCCATTCGCATTGATACACCTTGGCAAGGTCTTTCGCCTTTGCCTATCATTTCACCTTTTTATATATAGCCAAATTGATAGTACTTTTGGGACATGGGAAAATTATATCTGGTCCCCACCCCCATTGGAAATTTGGAGGATATGACCCTTAGGGCCCTTAGGGTTCTAAAAGAGGTGGATTTTATCCTTGCTGAAGACACCCGTACGAGTGGTAAGTTGTTGCGGCATTATGAAATTGCCACCCCTATGCAGTCTTACCATATGCACAATGAACACAAAAAATTGGACGGACTCTTACAGCAGCTTTCCCACGGGACTACCATGGCCGTTATTTCCGATGCGGGAACACCTGCTATTTCAGACCCTGGATTTCTTTTGGTACGGGCTTGTGTTGAGCAGCAAATTGCAGTGGAGTGCCTACCAGGTGCTACCGCATTTGTGCCCGCCCTTGTCAATAGTGGACTTCCTTGTGACAAATTTGTCTTTGAAGGCTTCCTTCCCGTTAAAAAAGGCCGCCAAACGCGATTGAAATTGCTGACTAAGGAAACCAGAACCATGGTCTTTTACGAAAGTCCGCACAAATTGATAAAGACCTTGAACAGCTTTGTGGAACACTTCGGGCCTGAAAGGGAAATGGCCGTTTCCCGCGAATTGACCAAGCTTTATGAAGAAACCGTCCGTGGATCCGCCAGTGAGGTTATCACCTATTTTACTGAGAAGCCTCCAAAAGGGGAAATCGTTATTATCGTTGCCGGAGAGGACAAATAAATGATGGCACTTTTGTTTCCATCAAGCTTTTGGAATCTTTCTGTGGGATTTTTCCCAAAACTATATTTGTGCTGAAATATCTGGATATTGAAGTGGTTTTTGGGCCAGTTGAATAGCCTGACGACTGCCATTATATTTAAGCCCAAAGGCTGGCCATAGCCATACAAAACAAGCTTTTTAATGAATGCGCGGGAGTTCTTCCCAGTTAACCACCATATGGCACGGTGAAATTTTTTCTTACAAACTTTGATGTATAACGCGTTAAAAATCAGTGGATAAGGGGCCAAAAATCCGTTAAACTGCATTTTTTGACGTTTTACTACACTTCTCTCTTTCGCCACAACAAATATTTATTTTTTAAATCATCGCGAAAGTAATTTGCTGTAACAAAGCGCTTTAAGAACATTTTATATAAGCGTCAGCAAAAACACACAATGATAAAGAACATTTCACCCTCCGATTTGCCCAAAGCCTCTAGGGAATTAGATGATCCCCGCTTCTATTTTCTCCAAATCAACCCACGGTCATGGGGGATATACCTATTACTATTGGCTTCTTTTTTCTTAGGTAACACAGCCAATGCACAAATTACCAATAACAGGTATAAAGTGACCTTGGCATCCGATAATTTAAAAACCTGTGGTGGGGCCAATAACTCCAATTCCACGGTAACCATATTAAGTTATAGCGATACCAGTAACAGCTTTAGTATTACATTCAATTTGCCCGATGGGGTAGAATATGTAGCGAACACCGTTGCTATTTTAAATCAACCGGCCAAAGGCAATTACACAGTTATGGAAAGCGGCACCCCCCAAAATCCAGTGTTTTCAATAGAAAGGCCTTCAAATGCCAATTGGGAATTGGGCCACGAAGTGGTAGTGACCTTTGAGCGGTCGGCCAATTGCGATGCCGTGGCCCATTTAGATGATGGTGGAATTTTCAAAGATTTGTTTTCCATCGATTTTGAAGACGCCTATGGTCAAAAATCTTTTGATGCCGATTCCAATTTGGTCAACTCCTATGCATTATTGGCAGCATCGTTGAGCATTTCAGACATCAATACCCTCTTGGCGAACGTAGGCAATACCTATACCCGAGACATTGTGGTCGCACAAGGTGGGGAGGGTTGTACCACGAGCTTTGAACATACAGTAAACGTAGGTGCCAACTTAAATGACTACCAACTCTCATTTGCAGGCAATGTACTTACGCCTAGCACACAATCTGGTTCACTATATACATATATAATAGACTTAGCCGCAGAGCCTTTTCTGAGCAATTCCGGTTTGGGTACCTGTTTTGACAAT
>JBFOLQ010000474.1:0-2014 GCA_040830145.1 Flavobacteriaceae bacterium
ATATGTAGTTGGGTTTCCAAACCGGTAGATTAAATCTCCTCCTTTGCCAAGGTTTCCGCCACTGTGCGAAGCAGCTTGCTCTACAGTGGTGCTATGGTCAATGACCCATACTTCGTGATAAAAATTAACACTTAGGTAAATAAGATCATTGATTTCATCATATTCAATACCGTTGGCGTGCATAATATCTCCCTCTTTATCCAGAACATAATTAAGGTTAATGAGCTGGGGATTATCGGCAATGGTTCCAAAATTTTCTTTGGTATTGTCATGTTCTTGAACCAAGTGGTCCCAAGCATGCCATTCCCATACAATTTCATCTGTAGAAGGGTCGATTTCAATGATGGACTCCGGGAAAACATCTATTCCCAAACTGGAGCCGGCCAATTCTGCTTCGGCCATTGTCTTCTTTTCCCAGACAATGGTGATTACATTTCCGTTAGGCAGCAATTCCGCATCATGATGGGTTATATATTCTTCGGTAGAATAATCAAAATTCCATTCAACGGTACTATCAGGGCTTACAAATTGAAGTTTACCTCCTTGACCTCCATATTCAATTTTGGGATCTTCTGCTTTCATGATGCCAACTAAGCGTCCATCTGGCAAAAGCTCCACATCGTTACCTATACCCGTGGGCAGGTCCCATTCATGTAAAATAGCGGATTTTTTATCCATTAGGTAAACGCGATCGTTACCTGCATCATTTATAAGGACATAGCCATCGTATAGTAAGTCACTGTTCAACACTTCAACGGTACCAGCTGTTTCTGGAGGAACCGTGGGAGGTGTATCATCATCCGTAGGGGTATCGTCAGATGGAGTATCATCGGTAGGGGTTTCCGAGGTAGGATCCTCATTGTCTTGGGGTACAGGGTCAGGGTCATCACCGGTACATGAAAAAATGAACAAGGAAAGCGCTATAGCAACTAGTGCATGATAATATGTAGTTTTCATAGAATCTTTTAAATCAAATTTAACCAAAATTTGGTGGTTATATGTCAGGCCAGAACGAAATTAGGAAGAGTTTGAAACTCAGATTATGGGGTAAAGAAAGGGGTGCCCATGGCACCCCTTTTGTATTTAATCATAAAATTAAGTCTTGCTCTATTCGCAAACAAGAAGCTCAATCTCACCTGCTGCTGCATCACCAAGTGCTACTGAAGCAGCGGTATTTCCGTTAGGATCGATAATCTTATAAGAAATCTCACCATCCCAATCTCCGGAAACAAAGGTTATTGTCAAAGTGGTAGCACCTTCAGGAATTGTAAATGTTCCTTCAGCACTATCTCCAGTTTCTACCATAAAGCTTTCTACATCACCACCATCAATTTGAACATCTAGACGCGCACCGTTCCAACCATCTCCATAGTCATCAACCATTTCGATAGTATACTCTCCAGCATAAGGAGCATCAGCATTCAATTGGATACACTCTGTTACAACCACAGTATCAAAATACTCTGTCCCACTTTCAGATGTTGTAACAATTCTTCCATCGGATGTAATAGCTTCATATCTTAAATTGAAACCATCGTTCAACCCAAGAAGGTCAAATGAAAGGTCAGGTCCGTATAAATCGTCCAAGGTAACTACAAAATCCAAAGAAGCAATTCCTTCTGCATCAACAGTAAAGTCATCCGCGAGGGTGAAAGTTCTGAAAATAGCCTCATCTTCTGAACGATCAATTCCATCATCTTCAATACTTCTATCGATAAAGCGACGATATACATTGATAGTTTCTACAAGACCTGCATCTACAAGTAGAGAGTCTCCTACAGACAATGTAACTGAATAGTCCTCATTAGGATTAGTAAGTGAAATCTCATTTGCATTAACGTCTGCTATTCCAAAAGCAATACCATCATCAACAGTAAAGGTATATTGGTAAGGAGAGCTAAAGAAAGAACCACCACTAACGTTACCGGTTGTACTGGAATTGTCAAAAGAACGACCGTCAGTCAAGAACAATGTCATATCTACCACAAACTGATCTCCAGGTAGTACATCTATC
>JBFOLQ010000475.1:0-2762 GCA_040830145.1 Flavobacteriaceae bacterium
AAGGTAGACAATCCTATGACCAAGCCTACGATGATCGAGGCCCCTGTGGTTCCAAAGCTGCTGGATGCCAATGCCACCGTAGCCTTTCTTTTTTCAACGGCCGCTATACTAAGTAAGGACATGAATAAGACCACAAAACAAAATCCCAACAAACCTGCCAGCACAGATTGGCCAAAACTCAGGGAAGCAATAAGCGAGCTCCCTATCAAAAGTGATGGTACACTGACAATACCCCCAAACCATATCCCGGCCAGGCTATACCACCTCACGTTGTTTTCATCATTTTCCATATTGCATTTGTTTACGATTCATATCCAACCAATTGCTTATTTAAACCCTTATCTATATCAATGTGCCTTTTTGCAGTATATGGGCCATATTCCCATCCCGGCCCAAGGAGCTTATCTTCTCTAAGGGGTTGGCATCCAAGACCAGCATATCGGCCTGTTTTCCAATTTCCAAGGTCCCCGTTCTATCCACGATCCCCAAACATTCTGCCGCTGTTTTTGTGGAGGCCACAATACTTTCCATGGGACTCATTCCCACTTCGCACATAAGGCGCAACTCCTCCATATTTTTGCCATGTCCCATGACTCCGGAATCTGTTCCCATGGCAATTTTCACCCCAGCCTTATGGGCCTTGGCGATGCTTTCCCTATGTGTGTCAAAAACCGCCTTGGCCCTATCGACCACCTGGGTTGGGTAGTCCCCCTCAATCACCGAATGCACGGCCAATAATGTGGGCACAAGGAATACATTGTTCTCCAGCATTAGGTCAATCGCCTCGTCATCCAAAAAGATTCCATGTTCAATGGAATGGACCCCAGCCCTAATGGCATTTTTGATGCCCTCCAAGCCTTGGGCATGGGCCATCACTTTTTTCCCCTTCCTCATGCGGGCCTCCTCCACCATTATGTTAAGTTCCGCTACGGTAAACTGCGTGAATTCGGGATGGTCGTTGGGGCCCATGACCCCTCCCGTACTGCAGACCTTGATGCAATCTGCCCCGGACCGCAATACTTCCCTCACCCTTTTCCGAACCTCCATGGGTCCATCACAAATTCCGGATGGATGGCCCGGGTAGGGAGGCAATAGAAGGTGGGACTGCGTTCCCGATGGCAACCATGCATCCACATGTCCCCCGGTAGTACTTAAAATGGAAATGCTTATCTGAAGTTCAGGACCCTTGATCAACCCCATTTCCAAGGCCTTTTTGACCCCAAAATCGGCCCCACCTGCATCCCGGGCGGTAGTGATTCCCGCTCTGAGTAAGCGGTTGCAGTGGTCAATGGCCTTATAGAAGTTTAGGGAAAAAGGAGTGCTCAGCTGTTCCGTAAAGCGATAGGCATCGATCATGACGTGCACATGGCAATCTATGATGCCGGGGAGTACATATTTTCCCTTTGCATCCACTAGTTGCTGGGGGTTGAGGTCCGGTGGCAGCCCCTCTTTAAAAACAGCATCGATGCGCCCATTACCCACCAATACGGATGCCTTGTAAGGTGCGCTTCCGGTTCCATCAATGACGATTCCATTTTGAATGAGAATACTATTTTCCATGGCACCCATCACTTAAATTGTGGATAATGTTTTTGCGCGTACTCCTTGGATATCAACTGATTTTCCACATCTCTTTCAATCTGCTCCCTTGTCCGGTCCTTTGGGGCTCCATAGCCCCCTCCACCACCGGTTTTTAGCAATAACCTTGTAGCCTTGGGCAAAAAATGACGTGTGACCTTGCCAATGGGTTGCTCTTCCCCATCGGGGTACACTAAGGTACAGGCATTGGCCCTTCCTTCCTTTCCGCCCAATAACCCCTTGGGATTGGTTTTTGTTCTTTCCAAAGTGGCCGTCAAATACGTATCGCCCATGAACTCAAATTCAAAATCTATCCCCATTCCACCGGTTCGTTCCCCAGCCCCATGGGAATCTTGGGCCAATTCCACTTTGTTCAAGAGATAGGGATACATATTTTCCCTTACCTCGGTCGGGGAAAAGCGGGTCGCGGATTCTGCTATATGAAGTACTGTAGATCCATCGCCTTGATCAGACCCTCCCTGCCCGGAAGGATAGGGGGCCCCATCTGCCCATACTTCCTGTGAGCCTTCCTTTTTGCCCCAAAAGACCATGGAGCATATGTCACCTGCGGAATCAGCCGGCACTAAATCCGGACATCGGTTGCCAATGGCCCTGTAAATAACTTCAATGGCCTGCATGGCCGGCCAGCCATATAGAAAACAAGGGGCCGGTGGTAGAGGGTGGAACATGCTTCCTTTCTTACTAATGACCTTTACGGGCCTAAAATGTCCTTCCGTAGGAGATTCCCCTCCACCTGCCAACATACTTATGGCGATTCTCGCTGCCGATACGGTCGAGGGCATAGGGCAATTGACCGGCCCTTGCTGTTGTGGTGCCGAATCACTGAAATCCACCGTGACACCATCATCACGTATCTCCACTGAGACCTTGAAGGGTACGGAATCATCCGTAATCCCATTGTTGTCCATCATGCCCTCACCCACATAGGTGCCATTGGGTATCTTTTTTAAATAGTTGCGCACTACTGATTCACCATGGTCAAAAATGAATTCCACACACTTGAAAAAATCATGCTCACCATACTTTTGCACAATATCCCTAAAGGCCCTAGCCCCGGCCCTTAGCCCATTGCATTGCGCCCGCATATCACCATTCACGACCTCAGGCAATCTTGACTTGGCCAATATCAATCTATGTATGGGTGTTACCAATACGCCTTTATC
>JBFOLQ010000476.1:0-4280 GCA_040830145.1 Flavobacteriaceae bacterium
AAAATACGCCCAAGTAAATAATTCGGCTTCGCCATCAACGATGCATGATTTGTTGATCCAAAATAAAATAGTATAAGCATGTGATGTTTTCATAGTTGTCATTGTTAAGGTTAAACGGTAAAATGAAAGTCAAATCGACTTTGGTTTGTGTTTTTGGTCAGGCGCCATGTAGTTGTTTTTGTTTTAAGTGACCTCGGCAGGATTTTCTTTGCTTTGCTAGAAGTTCCGGACAAAGCTCCGCTTTGAAAATCAACAAAAGAAAACTCGCTTTACTAAAAAACAAAAGCAAGCTATATTTTTTAGCTTGCTCCGTTTTCAACTTTTTGTTGATTTATTCGTGACCGCGGCAGGATTCAAACCTGCAACCTTCTGAGCCGTAATCAGATGCGCTATTCAGTTGCGCCACGCGGCCATATTTTAAAGGGCTGCAAATATATTTCTTTTTAACTTTATCGCAAAACCCTCGACACCTAAAAATGGAATTGGACAAATACATTAGGGATATCCCCGATTTTCCTGGGAAAGGAATCATTTTTAAGGATATTACACCACTATTGGGAAATCCCGAAGCCCTAAAAATGGCATATGGAAGGTTGTTGGGGTTTGCCCAGGACCTACCAATAGATAAAGTGGTAGGGGTCGATAGCCGCGGGTTTATCTTCGCGCCCATGTTGGCTGCTGGATTGGGTGCCGGATTTGTTCCGGTACGCAAAAAAGGGAAATTGCCCTTTTCGACCATTTCCCAGTCCTATGGATTGGAATACGGTACGGATGTCCTTGAAATGCATACCGATGCCATTGAAAGGGGAGATAAAGTACTGGTCCATGATGATGTACTGGCCACGGGGGGTACTGCTGAAGCTGTCTGTACATTGGTGGAACAATTGGGCGGTGAGGTGGTACAATGCAATTTCTTGATTCAATTGCACTTCTTGAATGGAGCGGAGAAGTTGGCCAATTATCCCATAAAGTCCCTGTTACAGTATTAACCCAAGGCACGGGTCGTCACCCAATACCGATACCCTATGATGGCCAACTGCCATTTTTTGGCCTTTGCCAAATCCAGCCTCCGTCTGGTGAATGAAGGAAGGAGTATTTTATTGATACGGGCGAGGATTTTGAAGAATGTCTTTTTCAAGTAGGTTGGTTTTTGGGGGAAGATACAAAATAAATAAAGCCCTGGCCATGGCCAGGGCTTTGGTTCATAGGATGGGGAAGCCTACTCTTTATTGGATTCCATCATTTTCTTGGCCAGGTCAGCCCCAATCAATGACTCCAATAAGTTACTGTTGGAGGTGCGGCCTCCATTTCCTTCCATATAAATGTCAGGAAGGTTGAGGCTTTTCAGTTGACCTGCTACACCCACTGCGGTCTTATAGTCCCACTCGGCCCGCTCTTGGGGTGTTAACCCCGCGTTGACCAGTTTGGCATTTTGGTAGGCCTCGGCATCAGCAGCGACCTTTTTGCTCTGCGCCTTGAACTTTTCGACCTCAAATTGCTTTTTCTCTTTGATGAGATTGAATTCGGCCACTTTGGCCTCTGTTTCCGCAGCAATGGTCTTTTGGATCTGCTCCTTTTCCAACCGGGCTCTTTCAGCGGCCTTTTCGGCCTCACCACGGGCCTTTTCCTTTTGGGCACGATAAAACTCCCGTTCGGCCTGCTGTTTCTCCAGCTGTGTCTGGGCCACCTCTTCCTTTTGCAGTTGGAGCCGTTTGTCAAAGGTCTCTTCCCAATCAATTTCGGTCACCACCGCTTGAATAACGGTCAGTCCATAGGCTTTGAGTGAATTGCCCTCTTCGCGCACTGGCTGTCCGTTTCGGTACTTGATTCGAAACCGTTTCTGCTTGGTCTCTTTGTTCACAACGGTCCTTACGGTGGTAGAGTCCCCGATGACCTCCTTCGACTCCTGGTCTGAGTACTCCTCCAGTACATACATGCCGTTTTCCAATTGATCCTTGAAATAGCGATCAAAGTCAGACGCTTGCCCCGAAATATAGTCCTGTGCATCCATCAGCTTACAGGTGTTTTTGATGCTTTGGTCAATATTGGGGATGATACGTGAACGAATCAGGTTCTTTTCGGTTTTGTTCCTATCGGCCACGGAAAGAAACTGCGTCTCGTCGTCCGTTTTGATACTGATGACCACCGATGTGGCGATGCGGGCCTTGACGGCATCACTGAATGCCCAGTATTTGGCTTTGTCCACATTGGCGTATTCACTCTGCTCGCCCAACTTCCCTTCCGCAGTGGGAATTACATATTTAATGGGTAGTTCAAATTGAATGGGAATCAGCCGTCCCCACATTTTGGTATGGATACCTTGCCGAAAGACCGCTTTTTGACCCCCCCAAGGATATTGTACGGCGTAGGCCGTACCTGGTTCCGCATAGAATAAGGTGCCAGTGACAATACTGAGCACAATACCCAGTAGCACAATTTGCAGGCTTCGCTTTATGGTGAACCAGCCCAATAAACTAGAGTTTTTAAAGAATGGTTTGATGATAAGGGTCGCCAAACCAAAGACAATAACAAATATTCCTAAGAATGTTAACATAGGTATGGATTTTTAGATTGGTAATTGAATTTTTGATTTCGAGTTGCGAAATCCGCTTGATGTAAGTTGCTATAAATAGCGTCCCAATAGACTGAGAAGCAGAAATAGCAACCACTTGAAAATGGTGATCATAATCATGGTTTTAAGGACTGGGCCGGCTCAGTCAAAGGTTGCACTTCATTTTGGATTGTTCTTTCAAGATATAACAAAAGTTTTTGATAATCCAAACAGATTGATACTTTTTTTTGAATTTGAATATAAATATGTAGTTAAAAAAACGATTATGGTGTCAATATTTTATATATTGTCTACAAGTAAGTTGTAAAATGTAATAATTTACATTGTTTTTGTGCGATTCTGTACCTTCCCTAGGCATTTTTGGGACCAAAATCAAAAAACCAAGGGGGTTTTGGTTAAAAAAATGACCAAAAATGACCATTTCATCTTTTTAGGTCTTAAAAAAGCTCTTTGGAAGACACCTTCAAAAAGGATGGGATCAACGGCAAAAATGAATGGAATTTAATGATAGTCAAAAGCCGCCAAATTCCTTTTTAGGATTAAAAAGGAACTTTTGGCGGTCTTGGGGGCCATGGACCAAAAGGGTACACTTTTGCCCTGTTAAAAAAGGAACGGATATGCACGCATCCCTTTTTTGGGGATTACTGGGTGTTTGCAAAAAAGTGGATTTCCTATTGCTTGATTACGATTTCACTTTCCCCATTGGAATGGACCATGCCCTTCATTTGAAATGGGGTAATGGTCGTAGTGGTCTTTTGTTGGTATTGGGATTGAACCCCCTTATTGTTACCATAAGTGATTTTGATATGCTTTATTTCACCTCGGGCATTTCTTCGCAGTGTTTTTACCTTGACCGAAAAATCAGTGTGTTCCCTTAGTATATCGAATTTTTGGTCTATGCTGGTGTCAGAGTCATCTTTGTCAATGGTAATGCCTACTCCTGATGCCTCCATGCTCGTAAGCTTTGTACCTTTCTTGGTCTTGATCTCTATAACCCCTGCTTCTCCTTCTGTACCATATTTGTCAACAGCCATTTTTCCTTTCAGAACATAGACGGACGCTATATCATCCGGAGTTAGCGCATCTGCCTTAAAAAAGGCTACCTTCTTGCCGTCAACTACATAAAGATGATTTTTTTGTACATCAATGTCATGGTCTATATCAATATGCCCAGAATCCCCTGATGTGTCCAAATCAATGATAAGGTCCTTCAGCTCACCAGGGTCATTGGAATTGATCTTAATAATATGCTCTGTACTGTCGGAGGTTTGTAACCGGTGTATTTTGAGTTCACCGTTGATGGTGTCCGACATGTTCAAGAGTTTTACCAATGTTCGCTCAGTTTTACCCCTTGTCGCCAAATCTTTTCGGGAGGATTTTTCTCCGTTGATGTAAATCTGTTCGCTGCCCCCTTCTTTTTTTATCTCAATGATGGCGGTATTTCTATCGCCTGCCTTGGAAATCCAGGAGATTGTACCTTCTTTGTCAATTTTATTCTTGTGGCCATCAAGTGATTTGATGGACATTCCACCATCCTTCATATTGAAGGTCAGCCGTATGGGGTCTATGGCCTTATCTTCATCAATATGATAATTGCCCGTAAATGTGTTGCCAGATTTTATGGTGCCATTGACATCTATGGAAATATTGATTATTTCCCCTTTGCTATTTCTAACAGTGGTATAACTGAGGTCAATACCATTTTTGG
>JBFOLQ010000477.1:0-4736 GCA_040830145.1 Flavobacteriaceae bacterium
GACATGGAACTGTGTGCCGTACACGGCGATGCGCAGGTCATTGGTGGTGACCCAGAACTTGGCATTGGTGGAGGGTATTTTCTTGACGTTGAAGTAGGCCTCCCCCTCCAGGCTGATATCCCTTGGGTTGCCCTTGTCGTATGAAATCCTGGAATTGCCGTTGAGGGTCACCGAGGTGCCATCGGGCAATGTGAGGTCCATGATCATTCCGTATTCGGTCTTGTGGTGGATCAAAGACGATTTTTCCTTTCCAAAATAGTAGAAGGAGGCAAGCAAGACACATATCAGCAAGGATCCTATCAACATTAAAGAGTGCCTTCTGGTCTTAACCAAACGCTCGCCCCCATTTTCAATTTGGAGTGATTCGAGGATATGCCCAAAAGTATGTTCCAGTTCATCATCCCCTACAGTATTTTCCTTGAATTGGATGCCCAAGAGAATTGCCTTGGCGGTATAAACGGTGTTGAGGTGTTCGGGATGGTCTTGGATCCATTGGTTCCAGAGAGCCACATCCTCTTTATGGGTGTTCTTGGCCCAGCTGGCAAAGGAAGGGTCATTCAACAATGAATCGAGCAATGATTGATCTGGATTGTCCATCGGGTATTTTGTACGGAGTTGTTCCTGTACTTATATAGAGAGGGGAAAGGCGGTTTTATACCCCAAAAAGATTACGAAATGAACAAAATACTTTTTAACGCTTCTTTTTCAATAGGTTGCCCAATTGCTCAAAGGTGTTTCAGCAGATGTTACAATAGAAGACCGCCCACATTTGGTAGTGCGGACGGTCTCTTTCCAATGATTGAAACTAACTCAAAAGAACTAACGCAAACCCATTGGATTGGTATCGGTGACCATAAAACCTCTTTGGACTAGGAGAGCCTAGGGGGTGTATCGGCACGATTCATTTATACTATATACTTGCATATTCAACTCAAAACTTAAAGGATACCCCTCCGTTGATAGTGGTTCCATTGAATCCAAATTGGTTTACTTCCCATGGATATTTGAACCTTCCGCCCAGGTCGGTAACAAAATCTCCCTTGGTATCAATTTCATCCGGATATACATTCAATAAATTATTGACCGATAACGTTGCGGAGACCTTACTGCTAAAATCATAGTTCACAATTAAATCAGTGAGTACCTTACCCGCAAAGTCTTGATCATACGCTGCATCATCCGTTGGAAGATTGCTTCCTCCAGGTCCAAGTGGTGCCCCATTTAGGCCATTGTTGGCATGTTTCCAGCTTACCTGCCCAAAGTAAGTATTGTTCAGCATAAAATTCCATTGACCTATTTCATAATCCAATCCCAAAAGTATTTTTGATTTTGGCCGGGCAGAAGTGATTCTCGATTGCTCTTTACGATTGAAGATTTCATAGCCGTTTTGGGCCAATAATGCTGGAGTATTGATATCGTCAACTATTTTGGTCTCATTGAAGTTTGCCGATAAGAGAAGTCCCAAGGAACCAACCCCCAAATCAATGTTCCGGTAATTGGCAACCAGGTCAAGACCTGATGTTTCGGTATTCACCGCATTGACAAAAAACTTGAGGCTTGTGATGTCATTGTCAAGCAAAATCTGTTCTACGGGGTTGGTATTCCCATCATCCCCATCAAAACCGATCTCCCCGGTAAATAGTACCCGGTCATCTACCTTGACGTTGTAATAGTCTACTGAAACCGAAAGGTTCCGTGTTGGCCTAAACGTAATCCCTGCTGAGATGTTCTTTGATGTTTCCGCTGTCAATTGCGGTACGCCGAGTCCGTCCCTGATAACGGGATCAACATTGTTAAAGGTCCCTTGGTTTGATACGGTTCCCCCGGAAACGAGCGTCTGTACATTGCTCAGGTAAATTTGATGCAGTGATGGAGCCCTAAATCCGGTACTGTACGATCCCCGAATGGCACCTTTGTCCTCACCAAAAAGATATCGGCCACTTGTCTTCCATGAGGTATTATCCCCAAAGTCACTAAAGTCTTCATATCTGACGGCACCACTGACCAAGAACCTTTCGGTGATATCAACTTCGGTATCAACATATAATCCATAGTTGTTTCTGGTCTCATCCACCACATTTCCCGGCTGCAAGCCTGGAAATGATTGAACGCCATTACCTGCGTAAGATGCGGGTTGGCCCGCTTCCGAAGTAAATCGTTCTTCCTTTATTTCAGCCCCAAACCTTAAACTTAGGGTACCAAAGCTCCTTGAAAAGTCCAGATTGCCCAAGAGATTGCCAAACGTATAGGCACCTACGTCAAACGTAGTGGGACTGTTGGCACCCAAAGCTGGATTTATACTGTTGTCCACTTCATAATCAACGGCGTTCCGTCCATGGGTGCCACTGATATCAGTATTGAACCCAAGAAGGGTTGTTTTTACACCTACCGTAAAATTGTTATCCCTGATATCCGTCTCGAATGTGGGTTGAAAACCATTGTATTCCTCGCTGGCATCGTGCAATAGATTAAAGGGGTCGGGAACCCAATAAGGGGTTCTAAAAAGGGCAAAACTTTTTCCTTTTCTATAGGTGAATCCCCCGAAGGTGTAGAACTCCCCTTTGTCTTTATTGAAAGGAATGCCCACATTAAAATTGAGATTGGTGCTCTTTGATTCTGGTTGCGCTACGGTCATTCCCAAATCTGGATTGTCCCGTAACCACCCTGACCAAGTGGGGTCATCAGCAGCCACACCCAAGAGCACATCTTCCCCAGGTTCACCGGCCCGATTGGTCAAATCCTGCTGGTAGTAGGCAAAGGTTATGTTGGCATATCCCTTCTCATCGATGGACAAGGTCGTATTTACATCGGCACCAAAATTAAATCCATCGCCTTCCGTGGTGATGCCGGAATTTAGATTCACTGTTGTATATTCCACATTTTTCTTTAGTACCATGTTGATGACCCCTGCAATGGCATCAGAACCGTATTGCGCGGAGGCTCCATCCCGTAACACCTCTATTCTTTCAATGGCAGCTGCGGGGACGCTTTTTAGGTCAACCCCCACTTCGCCCTTTCCAGGGGTATCGTTAATGTAGACCAAGGCACTTTGATTCTTCCTTTTTCCGTTGATGAGCACCAGGGTTCTACTGGGCCCCAACCCTCTGAGGTCGGCTGGGTCAAAATGTGCCGTAGCATCTGATATGGTTTGATTGGTGGAATTGAAGGACGGTACTTTATAGGTCAGCATTTTGTCAACCGTTGGTTGACCAGTATTTACGAGTTCGGCCACGCCTATGTTGTCTATGGGAACGGCGGAATTCAACACTGTTCTGGGTTTGGATCTATTTCCAATCATAACCACCTCGTCCAACAGTACCCCTTCTTCCATGGTAACGTTGATGGTGGTTTGCCCAGCAACATTGATTTCTTGGGTATTGTACCCAATGAAGCTAAATGACAAGACGGTTTCCCCATTGGGAACATCAATGGCGTAGTTTCCATCAAAGTCTGTCGTCGTTCCGTTGGTGGTCCCCTTTTCAATGACATTTACGCCTATGAGCGGATTGCCTTTTTCATCCATCACCTTTCCAGAGACGGTATGTTGTACAATGACCGGCTTTTTCGACACAAAAAAATTGGCCTTTACTTTTTCGAGTGCTACTTTATCTTTATGTGTCGTATTGTATATCACGTAATACCTGCTTCCCAAGTATTCAAAACCAAAGGAGGTTTTCCTTTCCAGTTTGGCGATGATCCTTTTTAGGTTGTCATAGTCATATTGCTTGGGGTCCAACCGGGTCTTTGCCACCAATTGGGCATCATAGGTGAAGTACACACGGTGCTTGGCACTGACATCGGCCAGAAAATCGGTCATGGACACCAGTTGGGTGTCCGTTGCTTCCACTTCGTTGGCGTGCACCGGGATTCCCAGGGCGAACACCAACATACAGAATATTGCGTTCAATTTCATAATGTAAGAATTTAGTTGAGTTATCATTTATAAGTGTCGATGGTTATTTTTGATCTTCGAAGATGACCAGGGTGTCCTTGTCCATGACCATCCTTGTGCCCGTGACCTTTTCCAGGGCCTGTATGCACAGTTGCAAATTTTGGTTTGGTATCCCCCCACTGATGGCCATCTCCCTTATGGCCGTGTCGGTGAACCTATGTTTTATGCCGTAGGTCTCCCCCAGTTGGTGCATGACCTTTTCAAAGCTCAGGTTGTTGAACTCAAAGGTGCCCTTCCTCCAAACGGAGTAGCTGTCCCGTTTTGAAAGTTTTCTTAGTTCAAAGGTCTGTGACCCGGCGGCATAGGACACCATTTCCCCGACCTGCATCTGTTTGGTCCGCCCGTTGTCGAATAACAGGTGGATGGACCCCTCGTCGAGCACCACATCGGTTTTCTCGTCCCTTGTGTTGACATGGAACTGTGTGCCGTACACGGCGATGCGCAGGTCATTGGTGGTGACCCAGAACTTGGCATTGGTGGAGGGTATTTTCTTGACGTTGAAATAGGCCTCCCCCTCTAGGCTGATGTCCCTTGGGTTGCCCTTGTCGTATGATATCCTGGAATTGCCGTTGAGGGTCACCGAGGTGCCATCGGGCAATGTGAGGTCCATGATCATTCCGTATTCGGTCCTATGTTCCATTAGGGTGGATTCTTCCCTTGTGGTGTAAAAAAGGGCGACGAGCAGTGCCATGGCGGCCAAGGTGCCCACGACCAGGAGGGAACGCCTTTTGTTTGATGTTCGGGGTGGGGTGCCCCCAACCTGAAGGGACTGTAGTACCTTCCC
>JBFOLQ010000478.1:0-3356 GCA_040830145.1 Flavobacteriaceae bacterium
CAAAAAATGTCAACCATTTACCAAAGGGGGTTGAAATCGACAGATATTTTCACGACCATGATCGATGGTTCTGTGGGTTATATTCAAATTCCCATGATTTTAAACTATTCTGGTAACGATTCCATTACCATTGCCCATACATTAAAAATTAGAAATCAACTGTGTGCATTGGAACAGCAGGGCCCCAAAGGCTATATCATTGACTTAAGGGCTAATATAGGGGGGTCCTTTTATCCAATGTTTGCCGGACTTGGTGAGCTGTTCCCCAATATGCATTTAGGGGGGGATACCAAGAACGGAAAAGAATACTATTCTGAATGGACCCTACAAAATGGCAACTTGTATAATAACGATTATGCGGTCCCGAATATGCCGGCTCTAAAATGCGGGATTGAATTGGGTACACGTAGGGTGGCTGTCCTTGTAGGTCGGTTTACGGCAAGTTCGGGGGAGGCCTTGGCGAGTGGACTAAGAGGTCAAAATAATATTAGGTTAATTGGGGAACAGACCTCAGGGGCCAGTACCACCAATTCCTTTAGGTATATATCTGACGATGTACAGTTCAACCCTGCGGTGGCCTATTATATGAGTAAGGATGGAACGGTACATACCGATGGCATTATTCCGGACCAAGTCATTGTTGAAGAATACAATATGGACCATGTGCTGGAGGGAAAGACGATTACGGAGGCCACAAAGTGGATACAGTATGGTGATACGTATGTTCCAGGAAAATCAAGCATGGATTAAGGGAAGGTACCGTGGCAAGCGTACTTTTCAAAAATGAAACCCGAAATTCAGTAAGCAGAACATCTTTGAGCGAAATGACAGATGAACAGGTAATGGCAAAAGTGGCCCAAGGCGATTTAGGGATGCTAAAAATATTGTTTGAGAGACACCATAAACACATCTATAATTTTCTGTTTAAGATGAGTGGGGATAAAATGTTGAGTGAAGATTTAACGCAAGAGGTATTTTATAAAGTAATCAAATACCGGTCTTCGTACAACAATGGAAAATTTGTCTCTTGGTTGTTCACTATTGCCAGAAATGGTATGACATCGCATTTTAGAAGCCATAAACAGCAACATCATTTAGAGTTGACGGAAGTGGCGGATACGGTGAGTGACCCAATAGAGGAGGAAGACCATTCTTTGTTGCAAAGAGCGTTGAATAGGCTTGAGACCTCAGACCGGGAACTTATTGTATTGAACCGATTTCAGAAAATACCATATGGTGAGATTGCTGAAATGATAGGGAGTACTGAGGGAGCCGTAAAGACCAAGGCCTGTAGGGCCCTAAAAAAAATGAGAAAGATGTATTTAGAAAGTATGTAAGATGAATGAGGATATAACACAAAAAGTCATAGATTATTTAGACAATCGCTTGTCGCCTGAAGAAAGGGCCCAATTTGAAAGTGAACTGTTACATTCCCCTTCCCTTGCCAAGGAAGTTGAGGCCTATAGACAGCTGTTTGGGGATATTGAAAGCGAACCCGATGCTGTTCCGTCCGAAGCGTTAAAGGATACCTTTTTGAACATGCTTGAGGTTGAGCAAAAGAACCAAGGAAAGGTTGTGGCCATGAAACCAAGGAGTTGGAGTAGATATAATTGGGTGGCCAAAATTGCCGCAAGCGTGGTGATACTTTTGAGTGTGTATTATCTGGGGCGGTATTCCATGACAACGGAATCTGAACAACAGATGGCCACGATTGAGGAGAAAAATGAGGATGCCAAGGAAATGGTGCTATTGGCCCTATTGGAAAACCAATCGGCCAGCAAGCGCATCCAAGGAGCCAATAGCACCCACGAAATGAGTGATTTGGATGAGCAAATCATTGAGGCCCTTGCCAATCGACTGCGTTTTGATGACAATACCAACGTACGTTTGGCCGCATTGGAAGCCCTGGGCCGCTCCATTCATTCAAAAAAGGTCGTTGACATCTTTATCCAAGCTTTGGAAGAAGAGAAAAACCCAAGCATCCAGATAGCACTTATACATTATTTGGCGGGTATTCAGGAGAAAAAGGCCGCGGCTCCCATGCAAAAACTATTGGAGCTTGAGGAGACGCAACCCTTTATAAAGGAAGAAATCAAAACAGTATTGCCCAAAATAAGTTAACATCAAAAAACGATAATCATGAAAAAAATAGTACTCTCATGTATTGTATGGACCATAGCGTTCATGACCTATGCCCAAGAAAATTTTTCAAAAAGCCTCAGCGGCATTGAATGGGTGAAAATAGCCTCCAATGCAGACATTACGGTCAAGACGCATGAAAAGAACGAACTTTTGATCAAGGTAAAGGGGCGTCACCACCTACCTGAAAAGGCAAAAGGATTAAAGCTGGTTGGGGCCGGGGGAACCGATAATACCAATTTAGGGTTCTCCGTGGTTCAGGATGGCAGTAATTTAATTGTCAAGAATTTGAGCAAATCCAAGGGCGCCGAGATATTCCTGCCCAAAACCCAAAATGTGTCAGTGACCAATTCATGGAATGGGGATATCCATATAGAAGGGTTCCAGGGGGAGGTAGAGGCCAATGCCAATCTTAATGGGGGATTGACCCTCAAGAACATATAGGGTCCGTTGACTGCCTATTCCTTGAACGGGGCCTTGGAGGTTGCATTTGAGTCCATGCGAAAGGAAGCCCCCATTGTCATAAGTACCACAAATGGGGAAATAGACGTAAAGCTCCCCGCCAAAACTGCTGCAGATATTACCATGAGCTCCTTGAACGGGGAGATATTCACCAATTTTGATCTTCAAGTTCCCCAAAAGAATGGAATGCGTATGGTAGCGGGCAGTAAGGTGAACGGGACCATCAATGGTGGTGGAACCAACATCAAACTGGAGTCAGTCAATGGAAATATCTATCTCAGAAAAAAATAAACATCAATCAAAAAACGAACAGTCATGAAAAAAGTAAGCCTTCTTCTTTTAACCACTCTTTTGGGTCTTGGCCTAAGTGTACAGTCCCAGAAAATCATTGAGAAAAATATAGCCCACAACGGACAGTTTATTGAATTGGACGTAAAATTTGCCGACGCCATTGAAATAAAGACATGGGACAAGCAGAGCATTTATTTCAAGGCAGAAATTGAAATAGAGGACAACGAGTTTATTGACAAGTACGAAGTAGATTTCGATGAATCAAAAAACACTATTTACATAGAGGAAAAGGCTGAAGCTGTCTTTAAAGCCTTCCGGAAACAGGCAAGTCAGAATGGTAATGGCAAACATTTCTGTAATACAGGGGATTGGTATACGTTCAATTATGTCTTGCATATACCCAAGAATGCCAGGTTTAAGGTCAGTAGTATCAACGGAGATTTAAGCGCCAACATTCTGGAGGG
>JBFOLQ010000479.1:0-9606 GCA_040830145.1 Flavobacteriaceae bacterium
ATCAAAGGTGGCCATGTGTACATTTTCAATTTGTTTGCTATCGACCGTGGCGACCGAAGAAGTCAGTTTTTTCTTTTCCTTGGCCGTGTATCCCACGACGACGACTTCATCCAAGGCATTGTCCACCTGTAATCCAACGTTGATTGTGGTCAAAGAGCCTACGGGTATCTCTTGGGAAGCCATCCCGATATAACTAAAGACCAAAACATCGCTTGGTGTAACGGTAATTGAATAGTTACCGTCAAAATCAGTGGAGGTGCCCTGTGTTGTTCCCTTTATGACAACAGATGCACCGGGCAAGGGTGTAGTGCCGTCAGAAACAACGCCCGAAACGGTACGTTCCTGCGCATGGCCAAATTGCACCATTAATGCCAGGAACAGCATTTTAATCAAAGGTAGTTGGTTATTCATTGAGCTGGTTTTTACGTTAACCCTACAAAGTTGAATAACCATGGGCGTTCCACGGGCATATACCACTACTATATACCTACGACATAATTCAAAAAAAAGTGCATTTACCTACTATATCACCCCATCTTGTCAAATAAAACCCAAAAGTTTTCAATGGTGTTGGCTGTTTTTTTAAATTTCCATTATGAAACATCTCGGGGTCATCATCGCCATAGGGCTAGGGACATTTTTCACTCCCCTGTACGGCCAAACCAATATCATTGCCACAGGTGATGAATGGTACTACTACGATGCAGAAAATGCTCCGGAAATTGGGTGGGAAAATGAGCTACAACTGACCGAAAATTGGAAGAAGGGTATTTCTCCCCTGGGCTATGGCGATGAGGGAATCAAAACCATTATTGGATTTGGTGACGACCCCAAAAAAAAGCACATTACCAAATATTTTAAGAAAACCATTAGGATTGACAACCCATTTGAATATTTGGCCTATACCCTAAAGGTGCAACGGGATGATGGCATTATACTTTATCTAAATGGGCGTGAAATCATGAGAAACAATATGCCCGATGGAATAATAGATCATCACACAACGGCAACTGGATTAATAAATAATAACTATGAAGGTTCCCTTTTGAACCACGTGATATTTCCAGAGGATCTGAACATAGGGATAAACATTTTCAGTGCATCGGTACATCAGGCCAGGGCTACTTCCTCGGACTGCTTGTTCAACCTGGAACTTGTTGGAGAAAATGACTCGGGTTTGGTCCCCTTGTTGTTAAAGGAGCAGACCATCAAAAGTCTTAATCTAAATCTGAGGTTGAAGGAACTCAACCACAAGCACGAAATTGAGAATAAGGATGTACAAATCAAACTCATTGAACAGTCTAAGGCCACGCTCAAATCGTTGCTCTATACCATAGGCTTTTTACTCTTGGTGACACTTTCCGGACTTCTATACCTCTGGATCACTTCCACAAAATCAAAACGAAAAAATGAACAGGCCATAACGGAGCTAAAAAATCTCAATGATCTCAAAAACAATGAGATGATGGGACATTCCATAAACTCATACCACAACCAACAATATTTAAACGGACTTAAGGGAAGACTTGAAAAAGTCAGTAAGAAAGATACATTGACATTGAAGAAGGAACTGGGAAAAATCATTCACGACATAGAGTTCAACATCGTACATGAGGAAGGATGGGAAAATCTAAAGATGCACTTCAATGCCATTCATTCCGGTTTCCACGATCAATTAAAGAATCAATATCCCGTACTATCCGAACTGGAGCTCAAACATTGCATCTTTATTAAGCTTCGCATGAATACCAAGGAAATTGCCAATATATTGCATGTAGATCCAAGGTCTGTACAAGCGGCCCGATACAGAATCAAAAAGAAGCTGGGACTGGATGAAAACACCGATTTAAAGGAGTTTTTATTGAAATTATAGGTTATGCCCCCTATTGGGCCATAGTGGAACATGGGAGTTCTATGGAGTCTTCACATACTTTTTTCTGAATTCACTGGGATTTTCCCCCGTTATCTTCTTGAATGTTCTGTTAAAATAAGATAGGCTTTCAAAACCGGTCCCAAAACAGGCCGCCCCCACGCTCTTGCCTGCCATTAGGTCGCGTTTGGAATGGCTTACCCGATACCTGTTCAAGAATTCCACAAACGTATATTGGGTCTTGTTCTTAAAATAACGACAAAAGGCTTCCCTTCCCAAATTGCTGACCCCGGAAATTTCATCTAACGTGATCTTTCTATGGTAATTTTTGTCCACATACGCATAAATGGCCTGTAACCGTTCTTGTTCCCTACTGCGGAACCGTACGGGAAAGGGAGCCCCATGAAGCAGTTCAAACTCCTTTTGCGCCGCCATCTCTTGCAGTATCGCCAACAACTCCACATATTGCCCAAAGGGCGGTAGGTGCTCCAAGGCAAAAATACGCTCCCCCAAAACATCCTTGTTCCCACCCGTAAAGGCCACCCCGTGGGCAGCCCTTTTAAAAAGCCCATCAATCCCCAACAATTCTGGGATACCGGCCAAATGCCCTTCCACAAATTCCTTTTTGAAATGGATTACCACCTTTTGGTAATCACTTTGAACACCGTAGTCAAAATTTAAATGGGGGATGTTAGAGCCAATCAATACCAAATCACTGTGTATATACGTGGATATGTGCTCTCCCACATGGCGGGTCCCCGTAGCTCCCGCAATATATATCAATTCGTACTCAGGATGAAAGTGCCAAAAAAAAAGGTCACTCAACCTGGGGTTGAACAACAAATTGAATGACCGGTTGACACGACTGGTAATGGACTCTAACTGAACCTTCATGCTATTACACAAATTTAGTAATTACAGAAGTAAAATTGTATTATAAAAATCAATATTGTACAAATATTGGTTAATTTACGAAAAACAATCCCCGTCAATTCAACGCAATTTTGCATGGACATTCCCATAAAAAATATCACAATGGAAAAAAAAGAGCGAACCATGGTCCCAAAGATGGTACCGGACAATCAGCATAAAGATATTCCCGGCAATCCCTCCACGGCCAAGAGCAGTAAGGCCCAACTTCGCAAGGAAGCCACAGCTGACAGCCTTCGGGTCCTGTCAATGGAGGATTGGAACTTTTGGAAGGAAAATGGCTATATCGTCATCAAAAATGCCATTCCCCGGGAACAGGCCCAAGCCACGGCCACCTTCCTGTGGGAATTTGAGGAGAAGAATCCCAACGATAAAGACTCGTGGTATACAACTCCCCGGGCAGAAATAGCGATGAAGGAACTGGCCGGAACGGGTATGGTGGAGGTCTACAACAACCAATACCTATGGAACAATCGCCAGACACAACGGGTATATGATGCCTTCGTTGATGTTTGGGGCACAGAGAAGCTATGGGTGACCATTGATAGGGCCAACCTTAATTTCCCCATTCGTCCTGGACATGAATACAAAGGCTTCATTCATTGGGATTACGATCCCGAAACCAAACCCCAACAGGTACAGGGTGTGCTGGCCTTGGCCGATCAAACCGATGAAAATATGGGTGGTTTTCAGTGTATCCCATGGTTGTTTAAAAATTATGACGAATGGAAACGTACCCAGCCGATAGATCGGGACCCTTTTAAACCGGACACTACGGGATTGGAGGACAAACTCGTTAAGGTACCCATGGAAGCGGGCGACCTACTCATCTTCAACAGTTCACAACCCCATGGTATACGGCCCAACCATTCTGGGGACAAGGTGCGCATAGCCCAATATATTTCAATGATGCCTGCCCAGGAAAACGATGCCCCCTTAAAGGAATGGCGTGTAAATTCCTGGAAAAATAGGGTGGCCCCAGAGGGGTATGCCTTTCCCGGCGATCCCCGCAATTGGGAACAGACCAAATACGATACGGCTGTATTGACCGAATTGGGGGAAAAACTCCTAGGGGCAAGAAAATGGTAGGGGCAACGGGCCCTAAAAGTGAAACCCAAAGGTACCGGTAACCCCAAAAGCCCTGGCATTGGGAGAATCCAGATAATTTCCCCGGAAGTTAAAATCAATCCGGAAAATCTTAAAGATGTTCCCTACCCCAACGGAGTACTCATAGTAAACGCGGTCTGTAGGGGCATTCAGCGTAAAGGAGGCATTTTCAGAGGGAGCACTCAGTGCCCTATTGGTATTTGACAATTCACCCCAAGCGCCACGGAGGCCCACAATCTCACGTAGGTTCCAATCCAGTATTCCTGGAATACGTGAAAACAGGCGACCATTGAAGTTGTGCTCTAAATGCAAAGAGGCATAGGTATCGGTTACGAATTCATAGAAATCCAGGTTTTGGAATGTGCCAAAATTGCTAAAAAGGGTCTGGTTCCCAGGTACCACATCCAAGAGGCCCAGGGGCACATCACCAAAAGTCTTTCCCACCTCAAGTAAACTGTACAAACGGCCAAAACCACCTACTTGCCAAGGTTTGCCAAAGGAAAACTGTAGTTTGGAGTAGTCAAAATCACTGTCCCAAGGGCCCTTTAATCCTTGGGTATAGCTAAGAATGAATGTGCTGTATTTGTCATTGACATCATACCGTTCCACTCCATGTCCAATGGTCTGCTTCCCAGGGGTATATATTAAGACCCCCTTAAAATCAAACTGTTTGATCTCAGATGAAATACCTCCAGGAGCCGCAGGGTCAACATAGTCCAGACTAAAATCATTGGGCAAGGCAGAGCTCAAGGTCCTATATGTGCCCCCAATCCGCATTCTGAAATTCGTCATGGGTTCGGCCTCCAAGCCCAAGGCACCTAAATTGATATTGGTCAGTCGGTTGTTGGCCCCTACGGTCAATAAAGCGGAAGAGGCAATGCTTCGTCCCAACACATCATTGGTCGCCGTTAGGCTTGATCCCAATTGCTCAATATCGCGGCGGTGTCCCCCTGAAATGATAATTCGGCCTTTTTTGCTCAACAGTGCTTTTCCCGCCAATCCATGCTTGAATTTCTTGTCTCCAAAACCATAGGCCGTATACCCCTCTATTCGCCAAGGGTCATTCTGTCCAAAATATGTTCTGGCACCCGCGCGAAGGCGAATTCCCTCAGCATCATTGAAACCAAAGACATCATAGACCGATCCAAGATCCAGGTTCCACTTATCTATTTCAACATAACCCGAACCCAGGATACTTACCAGATTGTAGTACGATTTAAACCTGGGCACCGTCTTTAGGGTATCCAACAGTGTATAAATGCCTTTTTCATCCTTATTGAGTTCCTCCAAACGGTTTTTTTCCCAAAATGTATCATCCTGTACAATTTCATATACATCATACGGGTTCTTATCAGGGGCATAAAACTCCTTTGGCTTTTCCTTGTCAAAAGTATAGTGATCATACACCGTGGTACGCTTTCCATAAATACCTCCTGATTCTTCCTTCTTTTGAAAGCTGAAATCACTTAGCATATAATCCCTTTTCAACAAGAAGACTGAATCACTCATCACCTCGAAGTCCTGTTCAATATAGATTTCCTTCACCCAGTTGATATTGGCACTCTTGGCGGCTTCCATATTGATATTCTTAATGGCAAAAGTGGTGTCGTTCACCCAAAAATCACCCTTAAAGGTGAGCTCATTTTTTCGCCTCGGATAGTAGACAATGTTGAAGCACCACTTTCCATCTATAAAGGCACTGTCGCGGAGGGCATAGTTATAAGTGTCCACTCCTGTGCGTGACAATGGACTTGTAAAGCTCTTATCAAATATTTTGATGTAGTTATCGTAGACGTCATACTGCTGGTATAAATCCTTTACAAAGGCTATGATGGATTGGTTTTGACTAAACCCGGAGTTTTTATTCCCCAATATCTCCTCTTTTTCCTGCTTCAAGAGATTATCCCCGTACACCTTTGAAAAACTCTCGTTCAAAAAAATGGGGAGATAGTTCTTACCCGTAATCCGTGACGTATCCAGGTCCTTGAAAACAAACTCCATTCCCTTGAACATCTTTCGCTGCATCAGGGCACTATCTATATTGTTCAGGTCAAATTCAATCTTTTCATACTTATCATACGCATACTGTTTGAACTTACGGAGCCCATTGATACGTTTCTTGGCCCAAATCTTTCGAAGAATATCCACCGCAGGATTGTTCTTTTTAGGCTGTTTTCCCGAAATGATGACCACCTCGCCCAATTGTTCGGCCCCTTCCCGTAATGTAACCACCATATCATACATGACCTTGGAGGACAAAGTGATCTCTTGGTTTTCATAACCAATAAAGGAAATATGCAAGGTGGTATATGTAACATCGGATTCCATGTAGAACGTGCCATTCTCATCGGTAATGGTCCCCTCTGTGGAATCCCCAAAAACAATATTGGCAAAGGCCACGGGCTCCCCGTTTTCATCCTGTACAAGTCCCCCTACCTTGGTCTGGGCCACCAAATGGCATGTTAGGAACAAGAGGCCCAAGAAAAGAAATGATCTCATATAGTGTTCTAGGTTCCGAAAAATCTTTATCAAATAGTATACCAATAAAAAAGCTTCGCAAATTCGGAATGGCGAAGCTTCCCCTTAAATCCCCACTTTGACGGACAACCCGCCAAAGCCCATTATATCACGTATACAGCACCTTTTTAACGGCATCGATCACATCTTGCGCATTGGGCAACCATTCCTGCAACAATACCGGTGAATATGGTGCTGGGGTATCAGCTGTATTGATTTTGATAACGGGTGCATCAAGATAATCAAAGGCATGACGCTGTATATGGTAGGTAATCTCGGTAGACACATTGCCAAAGGGCCATGCTTCCTCCAAACATACCAAGCGATTGGTTTTCTTTACTGAATTCACAATGGCATCGTAATCCAATGGCTTTACGGTCCGTAAATCAATAATCTCACAGCTTATGCCTTCCTTCCCGAGCTCATCTGCCGCCTTATAGGCTTCCTTGATTATCTTTCCGAAGGATACAATGGTCACATCACTGCCCTCCCGTTTGATATCAGCAACGCCCAAAGGAATGATATATTCATCCTCTGGCACCTCGCCCTTATCCCCATACATCTGTTCAGACTCCATAAAGATAACGGGGTCATTGTCCCGAATGGCCGATTTTAAAAGCCCCTTAGCATCATACGGATTACTGGGAACCACCACTTTCAATCCAGGGCAATTGGCATACCAACTTTCAAATGCCTGTGAGTGGGTAGCAGCCAATTGGCCCGCCGAAGCCGTGGGGCCACGGAAAACGATGGGGCAATCAAATTGACCTCCCGACATTTGTCGAATCTTCGCGGCATTATTGATTATTTGGTCAATACCCACCAACGAAAAGTTAAAGGTCATAAATTCAATAATGGGTCGGTTACCGGTCATAGTGGAACCTACGCCCACCCCGGCAAAACCGAGTTCGGAAATGGGTGTGTCAATAACACGCTCTGGGCCAAATTCATCGAGCATCCCCTTAGACGCCTTATAGGCACCATTGTATTCAGCCACTTCCTCTCCCATGAGGTATACGGTTTCGTCCTTTCTCATTTCCTCAGACATGGCCTCCGCCACTGCTTCCCTAAATTGTATCGTTCTCATAAATTGAAAATTATGTTTGGGCTTCCGTTTTTAGGCGCGAACAAAAATAGAAAATTATGGAAGAATAGGTTTTCCATATTTCACAAAAAAAGTCACCAAAAATTATTATGCATGCATAGTATTTTTGGAATATAATGGTTATCTTCGCCCTGTCTTATACAAATAGAATTTTAGATGAAGATATTAGTCTGCATTAGTAATGTTCCTGACACCACATCCAAGATAAACTTTACGGAGGGCGACACCCAATTTGACACCAATGGGGTACAGTTTGTCATCAACCCAAATGACGAGTTTGGGCTTACCCGTGCCATGTGGTTCAAGGAAAAGCAGGGAGCAAGTGTACATGTGGCCACCGTTGGTGATGCCAGCACCGAACCCACCATAAGAAAGGCGTTGGCCATTGGTGCCGATGAGGCCATTCGTATCAACGCCCAACCTACCGACGGTTATTTTGTGGCACAACAATTGGCCGATGTGGTCAAAAATGGCGGGTATGACCTTATTATCGCAGGAAGGGAGTCCATTGACTACAATGGTGGCATGGTTCCGGGAATGATGGCCGAAATGCTCGACATGAACTTTGTAAACAACTGTATATCCCTTGATATAGAAGGAAGTAACGCGTCAGCCGTTAGGGAAATAGATGGTGGTAAGGAAAAAGTATCCACCGCCCTTCCCTTGGTTATCGGTGGACAAAAGGGATTGGTGCAGGAGAGCGATTTGCGCATTCCCAACATGCGCGGCATCATGATGGCCCGGAAAAAACAATTGAATATTGTTGAACCTATCGAAGCCATTGCCGCAACATCGACCGTAAAATTTGAGAAGCCCGCACCCAAAGGCTCCGTAAAATTGGTAGATAGTGCCGAAGAGCTTGTACAACTACTACACAACGAGGCCAAGGCCATATAAGGATTTCAAACTTCGAATTCCAGGTTCCACAATGGGGTTTTGGCACTGGGGATTTGAGATTTAATAAAAAAACATATGTCAGTAATAGCTTTTTTGGAAACAGAAAACGGATCGTTCAAAAAAAATGCGTCAGAAGTGGCCTCTTATGCCCATGCCGTGGCCCAAAAAATGGGAGGGACCGCTGTAGGGATTGCATTCAATGCCACCAACGCCCCCGAAATGGGGACCTATGGTATTGAAAAAATAGTGAACGTTTCCGATAATGGCCTGGAATCCTTTAATGCACAAGGATATGCCCATGTCATTGCAGAGGCCGTTAAAAAAGAGGAATCCTCCATTGTGGTTGTGGGATCCAGCGCCGATGCCAAGTACCTGGCCCCTCTTTTGGCCGCCAAACTACAGGCCGGTTATGCACCCAATGTTGTTGCGGTTCCCGACGACGTAAGTGATTTCACCGTAAAGCGTACCGCTTTCAGCAACAAGGGATTTGCCTTTACCAAAATAAGTACCCAAACAAAGGTGGTCGGAGTTTCAAGCAATGCCTTTGGCGCCCATGAAAACCAAGTGGATTGCCAAGAGGAAGCTTTCTCACCAAGCATTGATACCATGGGTGTGAGTTCTGTGGAAATAGACAAAGTGACAGGGAAGGTTTCCATCGCCGATGCCGATATTGTGGTATCAGGCGGACGTGGACTCAAAGGTCCTGAAAATTGGGGGATGGTCGAGGAGCTTGCTGAAGTTCTAGGCGCGGCCACAGCTTGCTCCAAACCCGTATCGGATATGGGATGGCGGCCCCATAGTGAACACGTGGGACAAACCGGAAAGCCCGTGGCCAGTAATCTTTATATAGCCATTGGTATTTCAGGTGCCATACAGCATTTGGCAGGGGTAAGTGCCTCGAAGACCAAGGTGGTCATCAACAATGATCCTGAGGCCCCATTTTTTAAGGCAGCTGATTATGGTATTGTAGGGGATGCCTTTGAAGTGGTTCCGAAACTCATCGAAAAATTACGGGAATTTAAGGCCCAAAACAGCTAATTTTTGTTAATTTGTGCCCTTATAAAGGGCCGTTCAAATGATATGGTTCGCCTTGAATTTGAACGGCCCTTGCTATATTATAGGTAGTCCATGAGCCTAATTAGGTTAAAAATAAAGGGGATTTCATACAGTCAAACACAGA
>JBFOLQ010000480.1:0-2982 GCA_040830145.1 Flavobacteriaceae bacterium
ATCAAATCACGTGTTAATCCATGTACCTTTATCTGATGTCTTTTCAATATCTCGGCTAGGTGTCGTGCCCTGGCAGGGTCCTTGGGAGACCCAAAGATGATGGCTTTTCTTTTGGCCGTTTCATTCCGTAGGCCTTTATAGTAATCACGCTGATAGGACAGTAATTTGGTACGTAGCTGCTGTGCGGCTTGAATGGTTGATAGGGCCGTGGTGAACTGGTTGCGAACGGTAAAGGGAAACGTAAGGATGCCGTTTTCACTTTCTTGGATATGCCCCCTGGAACTACCTTGCTCAAACAGAATGCCAATACAGCCATTCACGTCCGGGAACGTGGAGCCTTTTCCATAATAGTAATCATCGTAGTTTTCCTCGGAATAGTAGAGCGATCCGATTTTGTCCAAGGCCTTGGCATGAAAAGTCCCGATTTCCGCAGTGAGGTCTTGGTTGATTTTGGGCGTAAGTGGATGCACCCTGGAGGGCTCTCCCGGCTGAAAGAAAAAGGTACTGTTGGTGCCCATTTCATGATGATCCGTCAGGATGTTCGGCATCCAATCATGGAATGTCTTGATTCTTGCACGACTTTCAGGGAGCTGGGCGGGCAACCAATCACGGTTCAAATCAAACCAATAATGATTGGTACGACCTCCCGGCCAAGCTTCGTCATATTCCCGGTCATTATTATCGGGATTTAATTGCATACTTCGGTGGCTATTGGCCCAATGGGCAAAGCGTTGTAATCCATCCGGATTGAAAGAGGGGTCCATAAGAATGACCATTTCGTCCAAGAGCTGCTCTATTTCTGGGCCTTGGGCGGCGGCCAGATAATACGCGTAGGCCAATCCCGCATTGGCACCACTGGGTTCGTTGCCATGTATGGAAAAACCTTGGTATACCACCACAGGCATTTCTTGGATGTCCATTGCTTCGGTTCCTTGTGAAATGGGGGTATCGGTCAGTGCCCGATGCTCCCGTTTTATCTGATCCAACTTTTGATGGTTGGCCGGTGAGGTAATGGTTAAAAGGAGAATGGGCCTTCCCTCAAAGGTATGCCCCCTATTTTCAATGGTAATACGGTCACTGGCATTGGCCAATGTCTGCATATAGAACATGAGTTTATCATGGGTAATGTGCCATTCACCTACTTCATGGCCAATGATGGATTTGGGGGTGGGAATGTCCTTATCATATGTGATATCCCCGGGAAGATAGTAAGATAACCCTACTTGGCTTTGGGCTAGGGCATTCAACGTAATCAATAGTAAGCATAGGGTAAAGGGATATCGCATCATTCCAGAGTGTATTGGTTTGGATGCTTAATTTAATGGTTTTTGATGTTTGACCAAAAAAATGGCCTCGTAAAAAACAGGGCCATTACATATACGTTATTGTGTTAAGGGTTTCAAATGTCCTCAAAATTAATATCTGAATAGGTATCATTTGGGGAGGCCTCCATGGTTTCCTCATTTTCGGGTTCCCCTTCCCTTTTGAAATCTTTTTTATGTCTTTCGGAGATGACCTCGGTCCCTTTTTCGTCAATGATAAAGTCCATCATTTCCTGAATATTGGACTTAAATTCCTCAAAATCCTCCTTATAAAGATATATCTTGTGCTTTTTGTAGTAGAAAGATCCGTCTTCGTTCGTATACTTCTTACTTTCCGTGATGGTCAAATAATAATCCCCTGCCTTGGTACTCCTCACATCAAAAAAGTAGGTCCTTCGTCCGGCCCGTAAGACATTGGAGCGAATCTCGTCTTGGTTCATGGTTTCTTTTTCCTGCATTGATTTGGTTTACAGTTAACTCACTTAGTGTTTGGAACTTCAAAAATGTGAAAAAAATGCGGTTCGGCCAAGAAAATTACATTTCTTTTTCCGTTAACTGATTTTTGTAAAGTTCGCTATAATAGCCATTTACGGAGACGAGTTCTTCGTGGGTTCCTTCCTGCAAAAGAGCCCCGTCCCCAAGCACCAAAACCCTATCAGCATTGATGGCAGAGGATACTCTATGGCTTACGATGATGGTAGTTTTATGATGCGAAGCCTTCCTTAAATTGGCCAAAATAGCCTCCTCTGTTTCGGTATCCACGGCAGAAAGACAATCATCAAAAAGGAAAATTTTTGGATCTTTGATCAATGCCCTTGCAATGGAAACCCGTTGCTTTTGTCCTCCACTTAAGGTAATGCCCCGCTCCCCCAGGACGGTATCATAGTCCTGGGAAAATTCCATAATATTTTTGTGTACCATAGCCTGTTTGGCTACTTGCACCACTTCTTCATCCGTAGCATCACTTTTTCCGAAACGGATATTGCTCTTAATGGTGTCAGAGAAAAGAAAGGCATCTTGGGGTACCGCCCCGACATCAGATCGCAATGATTTGAGATTCAATTTCTTTATTGGGATGCCATCCATTAGTATTTCACCCTCACTGACATCGTACAAACGGGCAATCAAATCCAAGATCGTTGATTTCCCAGATCCCGTTTTTCCGAGAATGGCTACCGTTTCCCCCGGATTAACGGTAAATGAAATGTCCTTCAGGGCCGTTATAAGGGTATCCTGATATGTAAAGGAAACATTACGGAATTCGATTTTTCCAAGGATAGGGGTTTCTTGGCTTATCGTATTTGATATATCAGGCTTTTCGTTCAAAAATTGATTTATTCTCTTCTGTGATGCTTCGGCCCTTTGAACAATGGATGTCAACCACCCCACAATGGCTACCGGCCAGGTAAGCATGTTCACATAGAGAATGAACTCCGCAATGACGCCAAACCCTTCTATTTCTCCGCTGATATATTGGCGGCCACCAAAATAAATGACCAGGATATTGCTCACCCCGATCATTAGGATCATCAAGGGAAAAAACCACGCGTTGACCTTGGCCAGGTCCATGCTCTTATCCTTACCCTTACCGGCCAAATCCCGTACTTCCTCATGTACACTGGGTTCCATGGTATAGGCCTTGTTGACCGATACACCCGAA
>JBFOLQ010000481.1:0-4390 GCA_040830145.1 Flavobacteriaceae bacterium
AGTGGGATACTATCAAAAGACAATACCGCCACCTACGCAAAACATACGAATCCTCCTTGAACATGGATGTACGCAAAAAGGCGCGGAAAATGTTTTCAAAAGACCAATGGAAAGCCTTGGGTGCCCTTTTTAAATGGGGCCCAAAAGCCCAGGACAGGTATGCAACCAAAATCTTTGCCCCTCACAGTGAAAAGCAAATGATTGAATTCTTGCGACTTTTCAAAACCTATGGCTATCCCGGGGAAAGACTTATCGGAAACAATTTTTGGATGTCGACCCTCTTGAGCCATCACAATTCAATCTCGTTGTCGTACAATGAAAGGGATACCCTTTATCCAAGCCTACGACCCAAGCTGTGGAAGGCTGTCATAAAAGGTGAAATGTCCGCCTTTGAATTTGCATTGGTCGATGAATGGTACCGAGCGGTCACAAACAATGGACATGAACCAACCTATGGAATTCTGGAAGCCCCTTTGGCCAAAGACTTGACCAAAACCAATCTATTAAGGGAATCGGTCTATTTGCGATCCATTGAAGTGCACAACAAATTGGTTGCCATTGAAGAAAAAACAGGAATGCGTCTTTATCTGGACGGGCATCCATGGGGGGAAGATAGCATAGAAATCAAATCACACTAAAATAAAGTGCCAACAAAAGTATGCCCCCTCCACCGGTCATTCCCGAAGTTTTTACCAAGCCTAGGTGATGTTTGGGCCTCAAGCTTCTTCCCTAGTCCATCATTGGGCTGATGTAACCAAAAAATTAAACCATTCACTACAGTAGGTTGGGGTGATTTCGCTATATTTCCCTTAAAATCCCCCAGCCCATCCAAACCGATTCGTTACAAGTGACGTTCACATTATGAAAGGAACCAACATCTTTTTTCTTATCTATCTAGTTCTTCTCAGTACCCATCTATCTGCCATGCAAAAACAACCTCCCGTTGTGCATTCCACTGTAGAGGAAGCTGAAAAGGTTCAAAAAGACACCATATACATTCGTGAGACGGTCATCATTAAGAATGCCCCCAATCCCAAGGATTCTGGAATACTGGAATGGTGGGGCATTTCCATTCCCATACTATTGGCGATAGTAGGGGGCTTTTTTGCCTTTAGACAAATACGTTACAATAACATTAACCGGGCAAAAATAGAATGGGTCAATAAATTTAGGCAAACCACCAGTCAGTATCTCACGAACATTGATTCTTCTGCGGTCAATTGGCTCAACACCCTGGAGATGAAGAAAAAAAATGCACAAAATCCAACCCAAAACAATACATATCTGGAGTATTACAAAAAGTACGAGGAAAAGACCGACCTGGCTTCACAATACTATTTTCAGCTTAAGCTATTGTTCCATAAGGACATTTCCGATTTAGTGGAATTGGAAACCATGCTTGACAAGCTGGATTCATTGTACTGTGACGTAAAAAATCAGAATGACATGGCACATCTAAGAAATGAAATGAAGGCATTTTTGGAAAAATCCAAGAATGTGCTTTGTGAAGAATGGGGTAAATTGGACAAAAAAAGTTCCAAGACCTAACTATGGCCATTTTTGTGATTGGCCCTAAAACCATAATCTATGTGGGAAACAACCGATAAAAACAGGAAAATGAAAAATATACTTCCAGCAATCCTGCTACTTTCAATATGCATCGCCTGTTCCAATAAAGGGAAAAAAGAGATAGAAAAAAAAGTGGCTGAAATTGATTCAATGGCCATCAACAAACAGCTTGCTCAAATGGTCAAATCTGACCAAGCGATTCAGTTTGCCCATACCCCCGATGAATCAGAAAAGGTCAGGGATAGTTTGTACAAGGCGCAGGACCGGATATTTAAGGCCAATACGGATACCATTAAACGAATGTTTGAAACCTATGGTTTTTTGGGAATCGACAAAGTTGGGAAACAAGCCTCGCACGATTTTTGGTTATTGGTGCAACACGCTGACCACGACATTGAATTCCAGGAAAAGGTTTTAAACGAAATGATCCATGAGGTAAAAAACAACAACGCCGATGCATCAAATTATGCCTATTTAATGGACAGGGTATTGAAAAACAAGGGAAAGAAACAATTGTATGGTACCCAAGTCAAGTACATCGACGATTTTTGGATAATTCCACAACCACTCCAAGATAGTGTCAATGTAAACAAAAGAAGAAAAGAAGTGGGTCTTTCCCCTTTAGAGGAGTATCTAAATGGTATGATGGAACTGCACTACCAAATGAATATGGCCATTTATGAACAAAATGGGTTGCAGGGACCCAGGGAATATCAGTTGAAAGATTGATTCCTTTCACATATATTGATATTTTACGGACACCGTTGAAATAAGGAAATGAAATACTTGGAATCCACCTACTATCTCAACTTTGAACATGATATCATTCAAGATTTGATATCCAAGTATACAGACCCGTCAATTCCCAATACCGAAAAAACCATTGAACTGTACAAAATGGTTCGGGATGATTGGAGGTACGACCCCTACACCATCAGCTTTACAAAGGAGCACTATAAGGCCAGTACCATAGCCCAAAAATCAACGGGAAATTGTGTTGAAAAATCCATACTCCTCATTACTTGTCTTAGGGGGACAGGTATCCCTGCAAGACTCCACCTAGGAAAAGTCAAGAATCATATTGCCGTGGAACGGCTTACCGAAAAGTTCGGGACAAATGAATTGACGCCCCATGGTATGGTAAATGTTCTCTTGAACGGTCGATGGCTTAAATTATCTCCGGCCTTTAACAAATCACTGTGCGCAAAATTCCACGTGGCGCCCTTGGAGTTTGATGGGAAAAATGATTCTTTTTTACAGCAGTACAACAACAAGGGAAATCTGTTCATGGAGTATACGGATGACTATGGGCATTTTGAAGACGTTCCCTTGGAGTTCATGAAAAGGAACATTAAGGAACACTACCCCCTTATTTTTGATACCGATGACCCAATAACCGAGTTTAAACTATGAACTCGTCTTGAGTCGTAAAAATTCTCTACAAATTTATTTTTTGTACCCATTTTTCTCCTTTTTCTTGTGCCGTAGCCCTACCATGCTCCTTAAAAAAGTTTTTAATTGGGCACAAAGTCTTATATCCTAGCTTGAATTCCACAACTCAAGGCGAGTTCCATAACTGGAATTTGATGCCTCCCAAAATCCCCCAATGTACTTCGGGGAACATCGTATACGCTTCGTTATAAGGGAATACCACGCAAAGTTGTTCCCAAATGCCCATATCATCTGAGCACAAATGTAACTGAGGGTCGGGCCAACTGATGAAATCCCTTCTGACCCGTGCCCAAACTATGGCACATTATTTGGAGCAACGACCAAAACCCTAAGATGCACTCCAAGACCGTCCGCATGTTCAAAAGCGCCCTATATACCCTTCCGCTGGCAGGTATTTTATTGCTACCACTTCAACATACCTTTTCGCAGACTGGATATATTCCCGGTTATGTGGTTCTAAACAGTAATGATACCATTTATGGAACCGTCAAGGATAGAAACAATGGTTCCCTATTTAAAAAAATCAAGTTCAAGGACCACCATGGAAAGACACATCGTTTTGGCCCTGGGGATATTTTGATGTATCAATCAGGGCCAAACCTTTTTGAATCCATATGGTATCGTGATGACAGTGTTCTTTTTATACCCAAATATTACAGCAGGCCCAATCAAGACGAAAAAGTATTTCTAAAGGTATTGGCCAAGGGAGAATTGAGCTGTTACGCCATGGAATTCATACATGTGGACAGTGATGTCCTAGATCAATTTGAATTGTTCAAACGCGAGGGCGCGTCCATGTTTGCACGTGCCACCCAAGGTATTTTTGGTTTAAAAAGAAAGGCTTTGGCCTCTTATTTCCATGATTGTCCAGAACTGGTCAAAAAAATAAATGGGCAATCCTTAAAAACACCCTTGGAGGTAACCCACTACTACAATACGCACTGTGGCAATGCCCAACAAAATACCACAAGGAGTGGTTCCTGATGGTCGCAGTGATGACTTTTGTACTATCTCCATAAAAGCTCCCTACCAATGGGAAAAACCATTATAAGACATTGAAAATGTATCCAGCGGGATACTTCCACCATCGAAAGTGGCCCAGTAACAGCATTGTCCATTTTATTGTACCTTCATTCCCAATCTATAAATTGCTGGACCGCTTGGTCGTCATCAATCAAAAGAAAAAACCGTATGCGTTATCCTATCTTGGTCCTTATAGGCATCTTATGTGTTATGTCGTGAATCAATCCCGAACAAAAAAAAAAGGAGGCATCCATGGAGTTGGAATCCCTACCGGAGGAAGTAACCGATTACTCTCTGGCACAACAACTGAAATTAGTGGGGATAAAAGACCAAACCTTGCAATTAC